>JAXHTB010000037.1:0-16471 GCA_034190185.1 Spirochaetota bacterium
AATATTAACAGATTTTTTAGAAAATATTGGCATACTACCATCAAGCGATGATCATTCTGACCAAAATCAAGGGTTAAATTTAAATAATTATATTCTAATACTTTCCCATGATAAAGATAAATTGAATAGTTATAAAGAAATACTTAAAGAAATTGATGAAGATAATAATAAGATTAATATTATTGTAGCAGAAGATGAAAAAGAAGCGTATAAAAAGTTTATGGATAAAAGACCAATCCTTGTTTTAATTGATACTAAAGATACTGAAGATACTACCAAATTAAAAATAATAGAGGATAATGGCCAAGGAACTATAATATATGATAGTGGCCGCAATGATCCTAACATAGCTAAAACAATAGAGGATACAACACCACGTAATGTCGTAAATACGTTTCGTCAATATGAATTAATATCAAAAATAGAAGAAATAAAGTGGTCAATAATTGTCTGTACTATAAGCGATGACCGAGATGAATTTATAATAAAAAATTATGGAGCTGATGGAGTTTTACAAAAACAAAATAATTTAATTCAATTAAAATCAGATTTAAAAAAGTTTTTAAATTGGGCAATTAAATTACATAACCCACAATCAGATAATTTAAGTAAAGTCTATAATAAATTATTGGAAGAATGTTGGGATAACAATGAAAATCCATACGTGGAATGTTATAGAAATCCCTTGTTGAATTCTAATTGCCCTTTTGATGACGGTAATGAAAAAAATTCTAATGACCAAAATCAAGATTTAGAATCAGATAATAATATAGAACTTTCCGGTATTATCCCAGGGTGTGATAAAGATTCGGGTGAAATAACCGATGAGTATGTATTTAAATTTATCTTCCAAGGGTTTGATAGAGATTCAGGTGTACCCTTTTTTGAACTAATCCAATCAGCTATTGAAGATCTGGGGAGAGATGTATATGAAGAATTTCTAGATAAGAGTATACTTGTTTTGGGTTGTGAAGCAACACACAAATTACTAGATGCTTTACATTATTTTTTCCCGGAATCAAAATCAGTTATCAAAGCATTGGCTCCGTCATTACCACATGAACCTGAAAATGGTTTATATAATGGCCTTGCTCAGAATTTATCGAGATATTTTCCTGAAAATTATTTTGATATTATTATAAGTTTTGGATTTTTACATGATGATTACTTTGATTTAGTGATAAATGAAGAGCAACTAGATAAATCTAAATTTTATTCAAAAATAGTTGAAGAGATAATAAAAATTTTAAAACCAGGAGGAAAAGTTTATATAAGTCGTCAACGAGGTAATTCTAATCCAGATGAGCTTTTAGATGCCTTTAAAGAAAGTACTTTTAATATAGAAAATTTAGCAACTATATTCTATGAATTAACAAAGAGTGATGATAGAGAAGGTGATCCAGGGCAATCGCCTAGAAAGAAGGAGGGTCTTGTTGAACATCCTGATGCGCCAGAATTAGTTTATCTAAGAAGGCACAAAGTGAGAGCAGATAGGACCATAAGATTAGACAGCGTTTTAAAGAATCAATTTGAAAGAGCTTTTGATGTAGATTTATCTGATGTAAGAATCCATATAGGGATTTATGCTGATGAAATAACCAGAGACGCCGGCGCTGATGCTGTAACTATTGACGCGGATATATATTTTGCAAGCGGTAAATATAACCCGGATACTGATGAAGGTATTATGCTTCTTGCGCATGAGCTTCAGCATGTTATACAACATATAAGAAAGGAAAGACTTGTCTATAGAGAGGATTATGAAAAGTCAGAATATGACGCAGAAAGAGCAGAAAGCATATTGAGAGAACTGGGACTTCTTCATAATATTGAATCATCCGGATTGAGTCAATATCCCTATTCCACAACAGGAGATTACCTTGATCAGACTTCAGGGTATAGCTATGAGCTTGAAGATTTTATGAATAGCGATTATGATAAGGATTTTATCTATTGGAGTAAACCGGACGGAGAGCTTGTGTATTTTACTCAGGAACAATACAATGAATTTGTTGAACAGGTGGAACGAGGATTAAGAGATTGGCTGAATGAAGAGAAGTTTTCACTCCCGGAACAAGAGTATGATAAATTGATCTTGAAAGTATATCAATGGAGTAATACCTCTATCTCATAAATGGTCTTGCTGCTGTCGCTGGAGTAGAGGGAGTTCCTGGATCGGATGACAATATACTTATACCATACGAGATGAATCCCAAAAATTACTTAAGAGCTTCCGGATGGTTGCTTACTGTTTTTTCGATGGTTCATTGCCATTATTATGAGAATGGATAAGTCCGAAGGATGTGGATAGGATATGGGATTATAGCAGTAAGGTCGAACAGCCTTTAGCCCCTATAGAAGGTTCCCTGAAGAAGTCGAAAGTACTGAGAATTTGAGAGCAAAACCCTGGTTGCTACAGTAGACCTTAAAGAATCAGATGATGCGCCAATGAAGTTAATAAGATTTAGATTTACTAAAGGTAAAATTGTAAAGATAGAATCTGAAATATAACTTTAACTGTTGATGTCCCATCCAGTGTTGGGAATTGCATGAAGCAGTTCACTCTTTTGTCGAATGTTATGCGATTTTTAAATCGATTTCAATTCTATTTTCCTCTATATCTTTGCTGCGCCTTTTGAATACATCAAAAATGCTATATGCGCTGCATCAGTTCTGCTAACGAGCGACAGGTATGTTAAAAGCAGGAACGATATTTTCTAGTTCGGATCACCTCCTTGAACCCTTTTGCGCCGAAGGTGTATATCTTAAAAAATGAGTTATAACGAGTGCAGATAATAGGCTATGCCTGAATAGTGATAATTTACTTATTTATGATTTTCTTTGGAATGTGGATGATATTTGTTGTAAACTCTTTGTAATCTGTCTTTTGTTGTATGAGTATAAATTTGGGTCGTAGTAAGGTTTTTGTGCCCCAGCATCTCCTGGATCGCTCTTATGTCAGCTCCCTGATTCATAAGTTCAGTAGCAAAACTGTGCCTTAGGGTGTGAGGAGATACACTTTCCTCTATGCCAGCCATTCTGGATCTTCTGTTGACAATATAGAATATTCCTCTCTCTGTGATCCTTTGACCATTATTATTTACAATAAGTGGCTCTGAAATTCTGCCAAATTTTATGGTTCTTCTATCCATGTATTCCTTCATCCATTTGGAGGCTTCTGTAGTAAGAAAAACTATTCTTTCAACAGATCCCTTGCCTAAGACCTTTAGAGTATCATTTTCAAGATTCATATCTTTAATATTTGCAGATGCAATCTCGGATACTCTTGCGCCGGTGGAATAAAATAGCTCTAATAGCGCTCTGTCTCTAAAATCGCTAAATTGCTTTAATTCAAAATCTAGAAGCTCTTTAATCTTGTTGTAGTATAAGAATTTTGGAACCCTTTTGGCAGTTCTTGGGAAATGGATATTTATAGCAGGATTCTTTGATATGAAATCATTGTTATATAGAAATTTGAAAAAGGATTTGATGCATGCGATCTTTCTGGAAATTGATGACTTTTTAAGTCCCTTATCATAACAGAATTCTACAAAACCGGTTATCTCATCCTTTGTGATAGAATTTACAGCAACATCATCATTTATTATTTCTACATCGATGTCATAGTAATTGTCATCATTAATATTGAATTCTCCCATCAGGAATCTATAAAACTGAATCATATCATTATTGTATGATTTAAAGGTTTTTTCAGAATAACCCTTTTCATACTCAAGATAGTTCATAAACATATCTATTTCATTAATCATTGAATCCCTTTATTCATTTATTATGTATCATTGTCATTGGTCGTGCGAATATCATCAAGGAGTTCGATCTTATATCCACATTCATCATTATGGCATAGTAGCATTTCACCCTTTCCTCTAATTTTTTTCTGAAAGAGAGTCTTACTGCATTTGGGGCATGATTTTTCAGAAGGAACCTCATTACTTAAGAAGGTGCAATTGGGGTAATTAGTGCATGCATAGAAGGTTCTTCCCTTTTTAGAAGCCTTCTTTATTATATCACCATTACAGTTTGTCATGGGACACTTACCTAAAGGCAGTGATTTGGAATTTCTGCACTCTGGAAAACCAGGACAAGCAAGAAAGAATCCATGCTTGCCTAATTTCTTTACTAAATTTTTGCCGCATTTTTCGCATATCAGGTCAGTCTCCTCATCAAGAACCCCCTTCATTTCCTCCATAACCTTTTCTGCTTCATCAACAGTCAATTTAAAAGGATCGTGGAAATCCCTTAGCATCATATGCCAATCAGATTTCGATTCTTCAACAAGATCGAGCTTCTCTTCCATTTGTGAGGTGAAATCTATAGATACTAGGTTTGAAAAATGCTTTGAAACAGCTTCGTTGACCAGTTTCCCAAGGATTGTAGGCACAAGCTGTCTTCCTGACCTTACAGCATAATATCTTTTCATAAGTGTATTTATAATTGGAGCATAGGTCGAAGGCCTTCCTATGCCTGATTCTTCTAACAATTTAACGAGTGAAGCATCATTGTATCTTGGGGGAGGTGTAGTAAAATGCTGTTGAGGGATAATCTCTTTCACTTCGACTTCATCGCCCTCATTTAGTTTTGGCAGATCTTTTCTTTTAATTTTCTGTTCCTTTTCTATAGCTCTAAATCCATCAAAGAGAACCCTGCTCCCGGTTGCTTTAAATTGATAATCCCCTGCCTTCAGGATTATTGTATTAACTTCCAGAATTTGAGGGGTCATTTGAGAAGCAACGAATTTCCTCCATATCAGGTTATATAGTCTGAACTGGTCTCTTGTTAGGTCTTGCTTTATAGATTCCGGTGTCAATAATACATCTGTAGGCCTAATAGCTTCATGAGCATCCTCTGCTCCCTTTTTATTTTTATAAAAATTTGCCTTTTCGGGAAGATAACTGTCATTATAATTATTTCCAATATACTCTCGAAGAGTTTGTAATGCTGTTGGTGAAATTCTTGTTGAATCAGTTCGCATATAACTAATAAGTCCCACAGGGCCTTGGCCAGTTATATTTATGCCTTCATATAGTTGCTGAGCTATCATCATAGTTTTTGAAGATGTTAGATTAAGACTATTTGCTGCATCCTGCTGTAGTTTACTTGTATTGTAAGGTGCGGTTGGATATCTTTTCCTCTCTTTTTTTTGAATATTCTCTACAAGGAATTTTTCATTACTTAACTGCTTAAGGATGTTGTCCACTTCTTCCTTCTTCCTTGGTAATATCTTTTCTCCTTTGTATGTATGGATTGATGCATTGAATTCCTTTTTATTATGATTGAGACAGGCATCAATAGTCCAATATTCCTCTGGTACAAAACTCTCTATCTCGCTTTCACGGGTGCAGATTATTTTTAGAGCTACAGATTGAACGCGACCTGCTGAAAGCCCTTTTTTTATCTTCTTCCAGAGCAAAGGGCTTATGTAGTATCCAACTATTCTGTCCAGTATTCTTCTTGCCTGCTGAGCATTAACAAGGTTCATATTTATATCTCTTGGATGCTTTACAGCTTCTTTTATTGCAGATTCCGTTATTTCATTGAATTCTATTCTTTTTATATTATTATTTTTTGAGGAGAGTGCATTGGAAAGATGCCAGGAGATTGCTTCTCCCTCTCTGTCAGGATCAGTCGCCAGCAGTATTTGAGAGGCTTTTGAGGCTTCTTTTTTAAGATCATTTAGAATTTTTGCCTTGCCGCGTATGGTTATATACTCTGGTTTAAAATTATTATTAACATCAATAGCCAGACGTGATTTCGGAAGGTCTATTATATGTCCCATCGATGATGAGACAGTATATTTATTGCCCAAATATTTCTTGATAGTCTTCGATTTTGATGGTGATTCAACAATCACTAGGATCTTATTGTTTTTAGTCATGGATAATTCTCATATAAAGTATTCAAAATGGAAAGTAATAGCCTTTTATTTATCGGGATTGCTTCACAAGAGCTATAATACCTTTTGAAAAAAGGCAATAATCTATCAATTATAAATCAAGTGAGTTGATATATCAAACATCTATTTATAATTTGTCAAATATTTCTTTAATTCTTTTCTCCGGATCCCATTTTAATATCAGGAAAAAGAGGATAGAGAGAATTGCTGCAATCGAGGTAAATATTATAATTCGTTCAGAGGAATAATAAATATAAGAATTGTATTTCCTTTTGAATGATATAATACCAATGAGATTCTTTTTATAATTCTGGTGGCAAAATCTGCATCTGTCCTCAAAAAAGAGAGGAATAGCAGAATAATAGCTATCTTCTTGAATCTCAGAATATGTATTTGGATCAATAGAATTTATTATATCAGTTACTCTGATATCGTGTTCATCGCTCTCTTCCCCTGGAGCTGGAACAAGCTTCCCCTTACTATTGTATACTTTGATAATAATATTATGTTTTTTTTCTATATCATCAAGAAATATCCAACTATAAACAGGTTTGCTCAGCATTTTTATTTCAACAAAAGAATCCTTAATAACATTATATCCTTTTTCAATTTCATCAAAGTATCCCGATTTATAGATTGGGAAGATGTCGCCTGCAAAGGGAGGAATAAGAAAGATCTGCGATATTGAGAAGAGAATTAAAATCGCAACAAATGCAAGAAAGCCATGTCTGATAATCACTGATTCATTCCTTGAGCTTGATTAATATCTTTATTCTATCTTTCAAAAACAGCGCCCATATCTGCAGAAGATACTAGTCTAGAGTATCTTCTCATATATCCAACTGTTATATTTTCTTTAGGGGGTTGCCATGAGTCCAGCCTTTCCTTTATTTCGGACTCTGAAAGTTGGATGTTTATTTTTTTATTAGGTATATCAATATCGATAATATCGCGGTCCTTTACGATTGCAATAGGACCTCCAGCAGCAGCCTCTGGTGAGATGTGACCGATTGAGGAGCCTCGTGTAGCGCCTGAGAATCTTCCATCAGTTATAAGAGCTACATCCTTATCTAAACCCATACCTGCGATTACAGAAGTAGGTGTAAGCATCTCTCTCATCCCGGGTCCTCCCATAGGTCCTTCATAAATGATAACTATAACATCCCCTTTTTCGATCTTTCCAGACATAATAGCCTTTACAGCAGATTCCTCTGAATTGAAAACCCTTGCTCTGCAGCGTGATTTTAACATAGATTTATCAACAGCAGCCTGCTTCACTATGCAGCCATCCGGGGCAATATTTCCAGACAGGACAACTAACCCTCCGTCTTTGTGTACAGGATTGCTTATCTCTCTAATGACTGTTTTGTCTTTTATCTCACAGTTTTTTATGTTTTTAGATATGCTTTTACCGGTTACTGTTAAGCAATTGCCATGTAATAGATGATTTTTCATAAGTTCATTCATAACAGCAGGTATGCCTCCAGCAATATGTAGATCCTGCATGTGATGGATCCCGGCAGGAGAGAGAGCACATAGATGCGGTGTTTTTTGGGATATGGGATTGATATCTTTTAATGAAAGATTAATACCTGCATAGTGAGCAATTGCAGGTATATGAAGTGCAGTGTTGGTTGAACCGCCAATAGCCATATCAACAGCAAGAGCATTTTCTAGTGATCTCTTAGTAATTATCTTAGATGGAGTAATATCATTATTTACTAGTTCAATTATTTTTTTACCGCTTTCCTTAGCAAGCCTTATTCTATCAGCCATAACAGCTGGAATAGTTCCGTTATAGGGTAGGGCTATCCCCATAGCCTCGGCCAGACAGTTCATAGAATTAGCTGTGAAGAGACCTGCACATGAACCTGCGCCAGGACACGCCGCACATTCAAGTTCTTTTAGTTCCTCCATTGTCATCTCTTTATTGGTTACCTTTCCTACAGCTTCAAAGAGCTTATCCAGTGCGACATCCTCTTCTTGAAAATATCCGGCAAGCATAGGACCACCGCTTATTAGAATGGTTGGAATATTTAAACGAACAGCCGCAATCATCATACCAGGTGTTATCTTGTCACAATTAGGAACCAGAACCAGTCCGTCAAAAGGATGAGCCATTGCCATTATCTCAATAGAATCTGCAATGAGTTCTCTTGATCCCAGTGAGTATTTCATACCAGCATGGTTCATGGCAATACCATCACATACTCCGATAGTTGAGAATTCCAGAGGGGTTCCTCCTGATGCTAATATACCATGTTTAACAGCTTCCACTATACGGTTTAAGTGGATATGACCAGGGATTATATCATTTGCAGAGTTAGCTATTCCTATAATAGGCCTGGCCAGTTCTTCGTCTGTCAGGCCTGCCGCTTTAAATAGAGATCTGTGCGGCGCCTTTTCTGTTCCTTTTTTCATTAAATCACTTCTCATTACAATTCCCCCATTCATATCATTATTAAAATTTAATCCTTTCTTGTATATTCACTTCCTGTAAATTTATAGATATGAATATACATAAGACATTAAATTCGAAAGATATTGCAAATAGATAATATATCAGAATGTTTACAATATCTTTTATTCACCTTGCTTGAATGAAATAAAAATATCACCAGTTAACTCTACTTGAGAAGATGAGAGTAAGCTATATTAAGATGTTAATATATATCTTGATATGATAAGTCTCTGGATCTCGTTTGTTCCATCTGCTATTTGCGCGCCCTTAGCATCCCTCATTAACCGTTCAACTGGATATTCTCTCATATATCCGTAACCGCCAAATATCTGTACTGCCTCTGTTGCAACATACATAGCTACATCAGAAGTGTAACATTTAGCCATTGCCACCATAGCTTCAATCATCTTAAAGTTCCTCTCGCCAGCGTCAATCATGCCGGCAATTCTATAGATAAGGGATCGTGCAGCCTCTATCTGCATTGCCATGTCAGCCAGTTTAAACTGTATTGCCTGGAATCGCGCAATAGGCTGGCCAAACTGAATCCTCTCTTTTGCATATTCAGTAGCTTTATTTAAAGCTCCCTGAGCGAGTCCAAGCGCCATGGTTCCTGTTCCCCAGACACGCATCATATTCCCGTCTTCCATAAGAATTTGCCATCCGTCGCCTTCATTCATCAGGAGATTATCTTTAGATACCTGGGCATCATCAAATATTAGTTCAGCCATAGAACATCCCTTCATCCCCATCTTTTTCTCTTCCTTCCCTATCTTAAAACCGGGAGATCCTCTCTCTACAAGAAATGCGCTTATCCCCTTTGCGCCTTCTTTTGGTCCTGTATGAGCAAAAACAACATAATAATCAGCAACTCCTCCATTAGTGATGAAGCATTTGCTTCCATTAAGTATATAGTTATCTCCATCAAGCACAGCTTTTGTTTGCATATTTGCGGCATTTGAACCATGATTCGGTTCAGTAATTGCTATTGCTCCAAGTTTATTGCTCTTTGCTATCTCACTGAAAAATCTTTTCTTCTGTTCCTCATTTGCCCTAGATCGAAGAATATCAAGGACAACCTCTGTTCCAACCATCATCGATGCAGCAGGAGAGCTGTATTTACCAAGCTCTTCCATTATTAAGCAGAGAGTTGTCGTATTAGCGTTTATTCCTCCGTATTCCTCTGGCAATACTACTCTTAAAAGCCCATTTTCACCAAGCAACTTAACAATTTCCCATGGGAATTCACCAGTCTCTTCAATCTCATCAGACATAGGAGCCAGTCTTTCCTCTCCTAACTTTCTAATCATGTCTCTTATCATAATCTGTTCTTCATTAAATTGAAACATAATTCACTCCTTGATGTTTGTCTTGATTTTTTATGTAAATATAGCATAAATCTGTAATGTCAATGTAAAAAAATCAACATAAATAATTTTTCATCTTATAATTAAATTATCTGATTGTAGTCAAAATCTATAGGATAAGAATAATAGGATCGCGCTAATATTATCCCTTTATACACAGGAATAGCATCAACTGAATATTGAATTTCTACACAGTTTTTTTCGACACTCAGATCAATTGAGTGTGATTCAGTATCTAACTTTATCTTGCCGTGGGCAATCATGAGAAAGAGTAATATTTTTTTTGCAAAATAGTTGACAATCAAAAAGAAATTTGTAGTTTATATTCAACAATGAGGAATTGATCAAATTTTAAGTTGTTGATTCATACAACTTGCTGAATATGTTTTACTTCCTCTTATAATAGCAATGCACTTATATCCCCAATACTTATATTGGTAGTATACATAAATAATAGTAATATAGTATTTTTGCTTCAATAGAATATGATAGTTGATCATTTTTCCAGTTAGACTATCAATTTTCTTCAGTTAACTTCATCATATTTACAACATATAATTTTTGGCAGATCTTTAAAAAATAATAAAATAAAGGAGTAAAATTATGAGATTAGAAGGGAAGGTGGCTATAGTAACAGCATCTGCTGGGGCAGGTATTGGACAGGCTGCTGTGCGTGCGCTGGCAGATGAGGGAGCAAATGTAGTGGTTTCCGATATTCACGAAAAGAGGACAAATGATATTGCAAACGATATCAAAGCTAAAACCGGGCGTGATACTCTTGCCGTATTGTGTGATGTTTCTGATTCTAATCAAGTTGAAAATCTGATTAAGCAGACATTAGACAAGTTTGGGAGAATTGATGTTTTGGTTAATGATGCTGCCAGAGAAATTCTTGCTCAGGTTAAAGACATGACAGATGAGCAATGGGATACTGTAATGGATGTTTGTTTAAAAGGCACATTCTATACATGTCGAGCTGTTTTACCAACTATGATTGAGCAGAAGAGTGGAAGTATTATCAATATTTCTTCAGTTGCGGGTTGGCTTCCATCTGATCATGGAGAGTCACACTATTGCGCTGCAAAGGCTGCAGTTATGGCATTTACTAAATGTCTCGCGCATGAAGTAGCTCCCTTTGGCATCAGAGCAAATACGATTGCACCAGGACTTATAATGAATGAATTCCTTAGACGGATATATCCACCTGAATTTTTTGAAAATGCAAAAAAAATGATACCTATTGGTAGAGAAGGTGTTCCACAGGATATTGCAAATGCTGTTGTTTATCTAGCATCAGATGAGTCTAGTTATATGCTCGGAGAAACCATGAGTATCTGTGGTGGATTATATATGAAATAGTTATTATTATCGATATATGAATATATTTATATATCATACAGATTAGGTTTGATGCTAATTATCGAATATTATTAGTTACTATATTATTAATCATAAAGGATTAAATAAATCACTATATTAAGAGGAAAACATAATTTATGTCTTCCTCTTAATATTATATCATTTTTTATTGAATATAGATAGTGGAGGGGGATTGTGAGGTTGAAAGATAAGGTTGCTGTTATAACCGGATCCAGCAGGGGTATGGGTCGGTTAGTGGCAATTGAGATGGCAAAGGAAGGCGCAAAGATAGTTGTTAACGGAACAACACCAGGACCAGTTGATGAGGTTGTTCAAGAGATCAAGAGTTCAGGGGGAGATGCTGCTTCATGTTATAATTCTGTTACAACAATGGAGGGAGCTCAGGGAATAATAGCAACTGCTATTGATAACTTTGGCAAGATCGATATTCTGGTAAATAACGCTGCTATTACAAGGGATAAACTGCTCGTAAAAATGACTGAAGAGGACTGGGACTCAGTAATTGCCATAGATTTGAAGGGTGTTTTTACATGCACTAAAGCAGCAGTAGGGTATATGATAGAACAAAAATATGGACGAATTATTAATGTAATATCTGCTGCAGGAAGGACTGGTAACGTAGGTCAGGCAAACTATGGCGCTGCAAAAGCTGGTGTAATAGCCTTTACTAAAACATGTGCTAAGGAATTAGGAAAGTACAACATCACAGTAAATGGTATTGGCCCTTCTCATAAAACAAGGATGTATGACAATATTCCAGATGATGTTGTCAAGATGATCACAAATTCAAGAGCACTCAGAAGAATGTCATCGCCGGAGGAAATACCGCCAGCATTTATCTTTTTAGCTTCTGATGAAGCTAGTTATATTACTTCTCAGATACTTGGTGTAGATGGTGGGATTTCGCTTTAATTCAAAAGCTGATAATTAGATTTCCAATTAAATATTTATCTTTATGCCTTTTTAATTATTATATGTGATAAGAGTGAAGGGTTTATTTAGTTGATTATTTTAAATACAGAACAATTCACTTTTCAAGATCTCTATTCAATATCTCTGCCCGTCTAGGGATTACTATTTATCACCTTTATACAAGGTGGTTGATCAACAAAAATGCTGTAAAAAATCATTTATTGGAGGTAGAAGAGAAGATGGATATTATCTTAATTTGTAGGGATGCTTTAGAGAATTCAGTCCTTGGTAACATAGCTATAGCTATGGAAGCAAAAAAGAATGGAAGTGATGTGGGAATTCTATTTACTCAGGAAACCCTAAAAGCCCTTGCTGGAGATGTTTTTAGATGGTCTCCATTATTGGAGAATAGAACCTCTAAGATGACTGTCGCAAAGACAGCAGCTGCAATGGGAATGCAGATACAGAGCGAAAAGGACAAGAGATGGACAGACATTTATCGTTTAATAAAATCAGCAAAAGATGCAGGAGTTAAAATGATAGCCTGTCCTTTATGGACAAATCTTTTGCAGGTAGAAGGTAAACTCCCACCAGAGTTAGATAAAGTTGATTCTCAATCACTATTAAAAGAATTAAGCGAAGCAAAAACTATAATAGGAGGATTTTAGCTATGGCATGGTCAGAATGGGAACCTGTAACCAAATTAAATTTAAAAGAATTAGTATATCATAAGAAATATAGAGATACTGGAGGCGGAGTGGCAAGGATAACTTTTAACCGTCCCGAAAAGATGAATGCTATGACAAATATTGGCTGGGCTGAGATAGCTGAAACCGTTACAGAAGCAAGTCTTGATAATGATATAGGAGCTGTTGTATTTATTGGCAGTGGGAATCATTTTGGGGTTGGCGGCGATATGAATTGGGAAGCAGATGGCGGTCTTCAGGGACCAGGTGGTATGGCCCTGGCAAGCGTTCCAGACTTTGATGGAGCTATTATGAACTGCTTAAAACCAGTAATTGCTGCGGTGAGGGGATATGCAATTGGCGGCCATAACCACTTGGCATATCATTGTGATTTTACAATTGCATCAGATAATGCAATTTTTGGTCAGAATGGACCAAGGGTTGCAAGCCCTGCGCATGGACATTTAGTCGCATCTTCAGCATATGTTATGGGACTTAAAAGAGCAAAAGAGATGTGGATGGTTTGCCGTCAGTATACTGCTATACAAGCTCGTGAAATGGGACTGGCAAATGTTGTTGTTCCAGATGATAAACTAGATGATGAAGTTGATCGATGGTGTGAAGATATGCTTAATCTATCCCCCTCATGTCTTCAGATAGTTAAACAAAGCTTTAACGCTGTTGGTAATGAAATATTATGGACCACTAATAAGGTTCTATCTCTAGTAGCTCCGGACTTCTTTAACAAACCGGAAGTCAAAGAAGCTCATGAAGCTTTCTTTAACAAAAGAACTCCAAATTTCTGGAAGGATGCAAAAAAAGGTTAGCTAAATAAGTTAATATTAGGGAGTAGGGTTATGGAAAGTGTAGAAAAGGAATTTGGAACTGTAAAAGTAACAAGAAAAAAGGGTTATGCAATAGTTGCATTAAATCGTCCAGAGAAATCTAATGCACTTAGTCCTGAGCTTATTGATGATTTTGTTGAGGCTTGGAAAGATACTGCTTATGATGATTCAATAAGATCGCTTATAATAACAGGCACTGGGAAAAACTTTAGCGCCGGTGGTGATATAGTAAAGGATATAAATCCATTAAGAGACAAAAGTGTTAACGAGTTCCGTGGATATTTGAATCAGGCAGAAGATATGTACAGAGGTATAATCGATCTGGAGAAACCTGTTATCGCGGCAATGAACGGATATGCAGTAGGTGCAGGTCTGGACCTTGCGCTTTCATGTGATATTAGGATAGCGGCAGATAATGCTAAAATGGGAGAGTTTTTCGTTAAGATGTGCCTTACACCAGAAATGGGAATTTATCTTTTACCCAGACTTGTTGGTTTGGGTTGGGCAAAAATGATATGTCTGACTGGAGATACCCTTGATGCTGCACAGGCTGAAAAAATTGCCCTTGTTGAAAAGGTAGTTCCTGCTGATGATCTAATGAATGAAGCAGAAAATCTCGCGGAAAGACTCGCTAACGGTCCGGTTGCAATCGGATTTATAAAACGTGCATTGAATGAATCGCTTAAGATGACTATTGAATCTTCATTTGATTACATCTCTAGACTACAATATCAGGTGGTTCAAACTGAAGATCATAAAGAGGCTGTTACAGCATGGATTGAAAAAAGACAACCATCTTTTAAGGGAAAATAGAATAACATAAATCCTGAATACGAGACATCAATCCATCCCTATCCCTCTTATAGGAAAGGGATGGATTTTTATATTAAGTTCAGCCTCTATCAAAAAATGAGAAAAATTCACCGCAAAGGTGTGAAGGTGGATTGTTGAATATCTGTCGTTGATCTGACGGCAAATAGAAGTTGTACAGCTTTTAATAAAAGCGATAAATTATGAATGATTTGAGGAGATCATTTAATTTACTTTTCACAATAACAGCAGAAAGAAAAAACATATATTTCCTTTGCACCCCAAGGGTACTTCTTCGTTGTACTCTGGGCGCGTACTTTGCGCCTTTGCGGTGAATTTTTACAAAATCTTTATATTGTAGACGTCCCCTGATACTCTCCAAAAACATCCCTTAAAACACCACAGATTTCGCCTAATGTTGAATATACTTTAACAGCATCTAATATTGGTGGCATCAAATTGTCTTCTCCCATAGCCGCATTTTTTAACTTCGAAAGCGCAGAATCTACCTTTCTATTATCTCTAGTAGCTTTTAGATCCATAAGTTTTTTGATCTGAACTTCGGCAACCTTGGGATCTACCTTTAACAGCCCTTCAGGTGATGGTTCTTCAACCTTATATTTATTCACTCCTACTACAATCTTTTCTCCAGACTCTACCTCTTTCTGTTGATTATATGCGCTTTTTAGTATCTCCTGCTGCATATAACCATTCTCAATCGCAGACGCAGCTCCTCCCATTTTATCAATAATCTTAATATATTCTGTTATCTTTTCTTCCATCGATTTTGTAAGGCTTTCTATGTAGAATGATCCTCCCATTGGATCTACAGTATCAGTAACTCCAGTCTCATGCGCTATTAGCTGTTGCGTTCTAAGAGAGAGGCGCACAGATTCTTCAGTAGGGAGGGCTAATGCCTCATCAAAGGAGCATGAAGCTAGTGATTGAGCTCCGCTCAATACAGCCGCAAGGGTCTGGAATGCTACTCTAACAATATTGTTAAGCGGTTGTTGAGCTGTAAGCGCGCTTCCAGCTGTCTGAGTATGAAATCGAAACATCATAGACCTTGAGTCCTTTGCTTGAAATCTCTCTTTCATTATTTTTGCCCATAACCTTCTTGCGGCTCTGTACTTGGCTATCTCTTCAAAAAAATTATTGTGAGTATTAAATATCCATGAGATTCTAGGAGCGAAGTCATCAACATTCAGCCCTGCTTTTATGCCGGCATTTACATATTCAATTGCATCTGCAAATGTGAAGGCAATTTCCTGAACGGCTGTAGCGCCTGCTTCTCTGATGTGATAGCCTGCAATATTTATCGTGTTCCATCTGGGAATATGCTTTGAGCAGTACTCAAATATATTGGTAATCAATCTTAAGGATGGACCCATTGGGAAAATATAGGTTCCTCGAACAGTATATTCTTTTAAGATATCGTTCTGAATTGTTCCGTTAAGTTTATCTAGACTTGCTCCCTGCTTTTCCGCAACAGCTATATACATCGCTAACAGCACAGCAGCAGGAGCATTTATAGTCATAGAGGTGCTTAGCTTATCTAATGGAAGCTGATCAAAGATAGTCTCCATATCAGCAAGTGAATCAACAGCAACACCGACCTTTCCAACTTCTCCCTGAGAAAGTGGATGATCTGAATCATAACCTATTTGTGTAGGCAGGTCAAAAGCAACGCTTAGACCGGTTTGTCCCTGTTCAAGAAGATATCTATAGCGTTCATTTGTCTGCTCAGCCGTTGCGTACCCGGAATACTGCCTCATGGTCCATAGTCTTCCTAGATACATTGAAGGATGAGCTCCCCTTGTAAAGGGATATTCCCCTGGAAAACCTATATCCTGAAGATAATCGATATCCTGAGTATCTTCAGGAGTATAAAGTGACTCAACTTCCATGTCCCAATCTAATACAGCTTTTTTATAAGATTGCTTGTTGAGGTAGTCTTCCTTCCATTTATCTCTTGCATCTTTAGACTTATCTTTGTCATATTTCATTTCGAAATCCTTATAGAAAAGCTATATCCTTTACAGAGAAACTAAGAATAAGAGAGCCTTAATTTTATAAGATAAGAGTCGGTTGACTCCTAT
>JAXHTB010000370.1:0-3890 GCA_034190185.1 Spirochaetota bacterium
TAAATCCCTAATCCCAGCGACACGGATAGTCCTCCAGCCAACCTGACTTATTTCATCATACCAATGCCACCAGGCGCCCCAACTGCTCGACCATGTATATAATCCATATACCGGAATATCTCGGGCAGGTTTATCTAATATTTCCTGTAAGGAAGGATAGTGTTGAAGGATAGTAGTATCAGTAGGGCCGTATTCCTTTTCCATATCTGTAAACTGATCGAAGTTCCAACCAGGTATCATGGTTTTGCAATCAGCCTGATTAGAATAATCTGAATTCCCTGTTGCGTTATATGCTCTTATACGATAAAAATATTCTTTATTAACACTCAGTCCGGTATCGCTGTAACTCGTTACATCTGAAGCTATAGTATCGATCTCGCTATAACTTCCATCAATTAGCCTTCTTTCTATCTTAAATCCATCTTCATTATCAGAGTTATCCTCCCATAAAAGGCCTATATGAGTGGATGATACTGAAGCAACCTGAAGATTCCCAGGAGCTTGAAGATGGCTGTCATTCTCTCCAAAATTGCTCCCATCTCCACTGCTACAGTTGCATTCAAACAGTTGGAAAACGCAGAAAATAATGAGGCTGAATAAAATTCCTAATCTTGCATTCAAACTTTATTCCCATAAATATTTAATATCATTGGCATTTCCAGAATGTAAATAAAGAAAAATACACTTATATAATAGTAGTCCTTATATTCAATTCAACCTTTCTTAATTTCTAATATTAATAGCTGCTCTAAATTCACAATGTATAGATTTATATTAGTAACTTTAAAATTTATTAAAAGGTATAACTCTCAACTGCAGTCGCATAAGATCGATTTAATTGAATGATACATCTTTCAAATATAATAATACAATTCTAAAAAAACAAATTACTCTTTAAATTTATTCATAAAATTTTAAAAATTTAGGAATACTAGTCGTCGTTATATACTATTATAATATACATCTAAGTATATGCTTACATCCTTTATCTTTGCTTTGATTAATCATGACAAGAAATAGGATATAACTACAAATTTTTTATGATCGTGACTTTTATAAGCTATAAATATATGCTAATTTAGAATATTTTTGACAAGTTTAGTAGACCTTTGGTTGAGATAATTAAATATAACATCCGAACAGAAAGCAGATATCTATTTCTTTCTAAAAACTGCAAGGACATCATTTTGACAAATTATACCTAGGAGTTTATCAGGGGAAGATTCCTCTACTACCGGAAGATAACTGATATCTTTATGTTTTTTAAAGATATCAAGAACATCACTAACTGTCTTATCTGGATAAGTAACCAATGAGACCTCCTTAACCAAATCTACGGCTAAAACAAGGTTCGATAGTATAGGATTAAATATTATATTACGAATATCGCTATAATCGATTACACCAACAAAATTGCCTTCCTTATCTACAATTGGAAAACGATCATAACGACTATGTGAAATGAAATGCAATAACTCTTCAAAAGGGGTATTATCACGAATTGTGTTAACATTAGTACGCATAATATGTTTAACAAGAATTTCCTCTGCGTTATCTACATTATGCCCTTTGGGTATACCTATAGATGATCTAAAATAATTAATCACCTGAAATAATACTTCAAAAGAGCCAATAGAAGCCTTCTTGGCCAATAATGTTAAAAGAGGGACCTCTCCTGCCCTAACAAGCCCAAATCTTACACTTATTGGACCAATCAATTCGAAAACCACAACAGAACCTAATACAACAGTAGATATAATCTCTTCACCAGGCGCACCCATGCTACTTAATGAATTACATAGTCCTATAGCAACACCAGCTTGTGAGAGCATAGCAAATCCAATCCATTTTTGCTCAATAGTGCTAAACCTGCCCATAACAGCTCCGATCCTGCACCCAAGTAGTTTCCCAATTATTCTTCCAAATATATATATTATCCCTAATATACCGATATGAGGAAGATCATCTAAATGAAATGAAGCGCCCGCAAGAACAAAGAAAACTACATACAATGCATAGTCAAACTGTTTTGTTGCATTAAAGATGCGCTCTGACTTTGGAGATGAATTAACTAATATTAGTCCACAGGCAAAGGATCCAAGCAGGAAATCATATCCCAACAGATTGCAAATACCCCATACACTTATGCTTCCTCCTAATATGAGCAACTGGAATTCTTGATCCTGCTCTAGTCGTTGTGCCCAAATGCTCATAATAAATCCTATTGTGCCCCCAGTTAAAATTGGAACAAAAATCGGTAATAATAGATTATTCAAGCTGATATCAGAAGAATGCATAAAGCTTACAGCAATGTTAAAAACAATAATTGTCACTAAATTGTTTATACCCACTAATGTAGTTACAGCATCAGTGACAGGACCTTCAGATTCATACTCTCTGATTACAAGAAGTGTAGCTGCAGGTGCAGTGGCAATAGCAAGAATAGATAAGAAGACAGCAATATTGAATGATGATATATTATCAAGATTTGATATATCAATGATTTGAGAAATATAAAACTGATTTACAATAATTACCAAAACAAATACAGTTAAACATGTAATAATTATTTCAGTTAATGAGAAGACTAAAATCCTAGAACGCCATCGCTGAAGGAATTCTACGCGAAACCTCATCCCTATTGACAATAATATTAGAACCAGCGCTACTTCTGATATAACATGGAATTTCTCCAGTGCCATCGCCCCTATTATTGGTGGAATGTCTAACCAACCAGCAAGTGACGGTCCTGCTATGATACCGGTTAATAGATAACCAGTAACCCTTGGGAGCCTGATATGTGTAATCATTCTACCAATAAATAAAGCAAGCAAAAAAAGTATTGAAAGCGCTAAAATTGAAAATGCTGGAGCTTCACTCATTTAAGATCCTCTACTTTCCCCTCTTTTGCTCTCTCCCATATATCGTCCAATTCCTCAAGACTCATATCATTTATACTTTTTGCGGAATTTGCAGTCTCTTTTTCTACATATTGAAATCTCCTGACGAACTTATCAATAGTTTTCGAAAGAGCCTCCTCTGGATTTATTCCTAAGAATCGCGAAATATTCGCAAGTGTAAAAAGGATATCACCCATCTCTTCGAAGATACTCTCTTTATCGTTTGAAGTAATAGCCTCTTTAAATTCAGTTGTCTCTTCATCGAGCTTGTTAATAACATCATCAATTTTATCCCAATCAAATCCTACATTAGAAACTTTCTGTTGAATCCTATATGCCTTAAGCAGGGATGGAAGATTTTTTGGTACTCCTTCTAAGACTGACAACCTTTCTGGCTTTTCACTTTTTTTTATCTCTTCCCATTTTTTTATGACCTCTGTGGGACTGTCCATCTTACTGTTTCCAAATACATGTGGATGTCTACGAATCAATTTTGTTATTATGCTATTTGCAATATCATCAATATTAAAACTCATCTGCTCGCTTGCTATCTGAGCATGAGCATATACTTGATAGAGAAGGTCTCCTAGTTCTTCCTTCAATTCATCTTTGTTGTCTTTATCAATTGCATCATATACTTCATAGGCCTCTTCAATTAAATAAGGCTTAAGCGTCTGTGATGTCTGTGCTTTATCCCAAGCACACCCATTTTCACTTCTTAGGATAGATGCCAATTCTTTCAATTTATAAAGTGGTTCATTCTCTTTTAATTCCATGATAAAATTGCTCCAGAATTATATTAATGTTCATAATTATCAGATTACAGTTTACAGCACGATACAGCGCTAAAAACAGATGATCAAGGATACTGGGACTTGTATATCTTATACTTAATACAACCAATTTCTATTGTATATTTTCCGATTCTATTCCTTTTCCCTTCTTTATTATTTTACTTAAATCCTTACATCCCTCAAAATCGCATCATCC
>JAXHTB010000371.1:0-3888 GCA_034190185.1 Spirochaetota bacterium
CAATATTTTCAGGTGATCTTATTTTTGAGCTGATGCGAATAACCTTTCCTCCATATGAATATGCAATCTCATCAAGAATCATCGATGAGGTCACTGGTATATTTAAGATCTTCTCATTCTTAAATTTTAAATAACTAATACACAGAATTGCGCTGATATCATCATTGGATAAAATATTTCCCATCTCATCAACAATCGTAATATATTCACCATGTGGACCGATAATTACTCCTATTTCTTTGTTGGATTTTGTCATGGAAATTATATTGTCTATAGTTTTCCTGGTTTCATTCTTTACATCTTCCATGCTTGCAAATTCCTTTGCTTGTCCCCTAAAGACAGTTAGCTGACATCCAAAACTTGCCAGCAGATCAGGGAATACATTAGAAGCAGATCCATTAAAACAGTCCACTATCATATTCCATTTTTTCTTTTCTAAAAGTTCAAAATTTATATAATTTTTTACATTGGAGATGTATGATTCAATCTGATGTATTGGGAAAAATATGCTACCTACTTCAAAAGCATCTTTTCTTGGGTAATCGCCTCTAAAGAAAATATTTTCTATCTTTTTCTCATCATTTATAGAGATTTGAAATCCATTTTTATCGAATATTTTTATCTGAATATATTGCAGACCGGCAAAAGGAGATTTCTGAACATATATTCCCATGTCTGCATTAAGAAGTCTTATTGTATGTCTATTTATTGGTATTGATTCAATCTCTATGTCGTATACATTTATTCCCATTGATAAAAGTCCTGATGTAATCCCTCTTTTTATCAAACGAGAGGCAAGGGTCGTATCTCGGCTGATCACTACTTTGGAATTTTTGCTTAAAAATGCACCAAGGGCTGACCCTAGTTTAGCAGCGAATTCGGGAGTAATCTTTATATTGAAGGAACCTACTATACCCTCTGAACTGAAAAGGGTTTTCTTTTCTCTTTGTCCCCAGATCAGGTCAGTTGTTAGTTTAGTACCCTGTTCAATAACCTTATCAGGCCATACCCTTATACCTGAAGGAATTTCGACACCGCTTCCTATCTGGCAATCATCGCTAACCACAGCTCCCTCGTATATGGACACTGCTTCCTCGAGTACGCATCTTTTACCTACTATAGCTCCGCGTAATTCAGATTTTTGCCCTATAATTGTGCCATGGTAGATGATACTTCTTCTGACAGATGCATTTTCTTCCACAACGATGTTGTCCCCGATCACGCAAAATTCAGCCACTTCAGCGCCTTTTTTTATCTTAACGAAATCGCCCAGAATGGCAGGCCCCTTTATTACTGCATCATTAGATATATCAACATCCTTACCGGCCCAAACATTTTCGCCAATTTTTTTCCCTGGGAAATCAATTGCCACTAGACCGTCAAGTATTGCTAAGTGAGCATCTCTATAAGAATTAAGATCACCGATATCACACCAATATCCATCAGATACATATCCATATAATGGTATATCTTTTTCGTGAAGCGATGGGAAGATGTCCATAGAAAAATCACTTTTACCTTCTGGTATATGATCTAATATTGACGGTTCAAGCAGATACATGCCTGTATTAACTGTATCACTGAACACCTGACTCCATGCTGGTTTTTCAAAAAATTTTACAATTCTTCCTTCGTCATTTATAATAACAATCCCATAATCTATCGGCTCTTTTACATGCTTAAGAACTATGGTAAGTTGTGATTCCTTTTCTTTATGATATTCAAAAATTTTAGTGATATTAAAGTCAATTACTCCGTCCCCACTAAGGACAATAAAGGTGTCATTACAATCACCTATCGCCTTTTTTACTCCTCCAGCTGTGCCAAGTGGAGTCTCTTCAACAGAATATGTAATATTTACATCCCAGTCAGATCCATCAGCAAAGTAGTTCTGTACACTTTCAGGTCGATAGAAGAGACTTATTATGATATCAGTAATCCCTTGTTTTTTTAAAAGATTTATAGTATGTTCAATAACAGGCTTATTTATTACAGGAATCATCGGTTTTGGACGATTGGAAGTTAGTGGGCGAAGTCTTGTTCCTTCACCTCCTGCCATAATAACAGCTTTAATCATTGTTATCTCCTAGAATTTATAGTCAAAATTACTGGATCAATCTATAGGTCCATACTTTGATATTAAATTACTGTAATACTATAACAATATAAACATATTGCCACAATGTTGTATTAAGAATATTAGACTAATAAAATAGATGAAGGGGTCAGAGGGGAGTAAACTAACAGATTATAAAATTATATTATTCTGTTATTTAAATTAAATATAATTCTGATGAGGTTAGCAGGGAATAGAGATAATAGGACTCTTTCTTTTCTATAATACCACCTCCCTTCTATCTACTTCAATGTTTTTACTCAGCCAATCACCTCTCTTTAATTTATGACGAAAGTTTGTGCTATCATCTTCAATTATTGTATTTACATACTGGATATTTTTGTTTATTGCTTCAATATATAGATTTCGATCGATATTTTTACATTGACTAAAATGAACTGAGGCATAATCATAAATCCTGCCAAAATCATTATTCAATCTTTTTTCAGTCACCTTATAAAAATCTATAGTTTTTTTTATTATATCAAACTCAGTATTAAATCCTGGAATTCCAGCTTCACGGAATTCATAATAAAGAAATAGTAGTTTTTCCAGATATACCCTGTCAGACATCTGTCCAAGTATGTCAGCTGTTCCAAGTATAGAGCCTGCAATCCTTTCCTGTTCTGTGCCAAATGGGATTTCATCTATATTCATATTTAGTCCTGTGCATCTTATTAGCTTGGATATCGTCGCGACATCATCCTGATCAATTAAAAATTTCCGGTTCTGTTTTACAACAAATGCGATACCTCTTCCAACATGAGTTTTAGTATATTTCGCTCCTGTTCCTGCGTTATCCCATTCTTCCTGAATGTATCCTGTGTCGTGCAACAGCGCTGCTTGAAGAATATTTATTACTAAATGAAGAGGGAGTTCCCTTTCCTTTCGATTATAGCCGTCAATTAACCTTGCGCTTGCCAGTAATGCATCTAATGTATGATTCAAATCATGATATTCAGTATTACATGCCTTATATCCTGGGAATTTGCCTTCAAATAATTTTGTTATCAGTATATAGCATCTTTTAATATTATTAAATGATTTTTTTGGGTAATGATAATAAAAAATTTTCTTCACTTCATTCAGTATAGACCGTGAACTCTTCATTTTCATTACCATTGTCAATTGAAATAAATCATCATCCTTCATATCCTTCTCCGGATTTACAGAAATAATGAAAGTAAACTTAAATGACACTAATGTAATGATAAACCTGCTTTGTCAACAATTACAGTTATTTTTTTCTACTCTATATTAAAAGAAAATATCGAAAATAGATTCAAATTCTGACACATATATATCAATAGAAAAAACATTCAATTACAGTAATACTACTAAAAATAACACATAATTATTATTATAATATTATAATAAGGCAAGCAAATAATAAAAAAAATCGTTTTCTGAGGCAACAACTCAGTAATTATTGGTGAAGAAAGATGAATTATAACAAATCAATATATTAATAAAAGTAATGTACGACTTACTAACCTACTGAAAGATGTGTTATTTCTGGGCGCAAATTAATTTTTAGGGTACAAAAATAAAAAAATGACTATTAATTTTTTGATTAATATTGTATTATGTCCCTTGAATTTATTCAAAAGAGAGGGAGATAATGAAAAAAACAGATGAAAAACAAATACCCGAAGAAATTAAGAAGGAATTGCTAAAAATGATGGAGAATGAGATTGAATCCATCACGATAACAAATAATGGGAAACCATGCACATTTGATGAACTTGAAGGTAAAGTACTCGATATCGGCA
>JAXHTB010000372.1:0-3871 GCA_034190185.1 Spirochaetota bacterium
GTTAAGTCTATCATTTCTATTTTCTTATTTTGTATGGTTTAAAATATTTTTATGTTCCGTAATCTTTTTACCCTTTCTTCAATAGCTGGATGGGTACTAAATAAATATAGAAGAAAGTATAATAGAATGTGGAATTCAACCTGTTGATATCGATTCGATCAATGCTCACGGAACTTCAACAAAGATTGGGGACAAGGTTGAATATGATGTGCTAAAGGATATTTTTATAGATAATATACCTCCAGTCTCAGCAAATAAATCTCAGATCGGGCATGCCATGGGCGCTTCAAGCGCAATTGAATCAATCTTTGCCTTTGAAGGTATGTTAAAGGATACTTTACTTCCTACAATTAACTATACAGAGGACCCTGAGATAAAGATGGACTGTGTAACTGAAGGCGCTCGTAAGCTGGAGCAGGAATTTCTACTTAAAAATGCCTTTGGATTCGGTGGATGTAACTCCTGTATTATATTCCATAGGGTTACTTAAAATAATAAACAATACTTATTATCAAAACAATTTTTTTCTTAAATCCAAAACTTTATCAAACAGGTAATTTATGAAAGCGCCATTAAATAGAAGAGTATTTGTCATTGGCTATGGTGTTACGACACCTTTAGGATCAACTTTTGAAAAGACTTGGGAACGCGCAATAAAAGCAGAAGCTGGTTTCAGGAAGGTTACCAGATGCGAAATTGATTCTCCTTGCAACATCGTTGGGGAGATACCAGATTGGGATCCACGAGAACTCGACTTTACTGATGAGAAAGAGATATACAACTGGAATGCAGCCTTTGTTATAATGACTATGGCAGTATGCAAAGAAGCTCTTGAAAACTCAGGACTTGCTATAGATAAAGATACTTCACCAAGAACTGCATGTCTGATCGGTTCAGCGATCAACGGTTGTGATGCATTTAGAATTGCAATGAATAATCTTAATGATCTTGGCCCTCTCAGGATTAGCCCTTACTTGCTCCCGAATCTCTGTTCTAACCTTCCTTCAGGCAAAGCTGGTATGATGTTAGGTTTCACAGGTCCTATCTTTTCGCCTCAAGGAGCATGCGCATCTGGGAATCATGCAATGGGAATTGGGTCGCGTATGATACGGGATGGAGACTGTGATTTTGTGCTTGCAGGCGGTGTGGACACACCTATTATGCCAGAAATTATCCATGGTTTCCATAATATGAATGCTACAATCAAGGTCAATCCCGGAGACCGGGCTTATGATGATAACCTACAGGCATCCAGACCCTTCAGTATTGACCGAAAGGGTTTTGTTTTATCTGAAGGAGCAGGTGTTTTAGTTCTTGCTGCTGAAGAGATGCTAAAGACCTATGGGCTAACACCAAAGGCTGAAGTAATGGGGATTGGATGGTCATCAGATGCCTATCATTTTACAAGCCCCAATCCAGATACAATAATTCGTTCAATAAAAGAAGCTATTGATGACGCTGATCTGTCAGAAAGGGATATTCAATATGTAAACACACATGGCACATCAACACCAAAAGGGGATAAAACAGAAATTGAATGTTTAAAAAATGTTTTTGGAAATTATATTGAAAAGATCCCAATATCGTCCAACAAGTCTCAGATAGGACATACACTTGGAGCAGCCGCTGCTATTGAAGCAACTCTTACAATTGAAGCAATGAATAACGGTATAATTCTTCCCACAATTAATCATATTCCAGATCCATTATTTGATGGGATCGATGTAGTTCCAAATGAAATACGAAAACAGAATTGCGAGATAGCTTTGTCAAACGCCTTTGGCTTTGGCGGTACAAACTGCTGTGTAATTCTTAGAGGAGTGTAACATGCAACCAAAGCCTTTTAAACCAGTAGTGTATGATAATAATGAAAATTATGTAAGAGATACAGTGGATAACCTTGTTTGGTATAGATGTATGAACAGACCACTTTATGCTGATACAGATAGTTCAAAACTGGTATACCATGCAAATTATATGCGTTTTTTTGAATTTGGACGCGCCTCTTTGATGCGAAACGCTTCTTATCCCTATAAAGAGATTGAAGCAAACGGTTATATCTATCCAATAATTGAGTTAAGCATAAATTATTACAAGTCATTGTTATACGATGATCCTATGTGGATACATACTCGTCCAGGCGATCTCGGTCGTGTTCGTTTGCAGTTTGATTATGTAATTACACATGCTGAAACAAACGATATTGTATGCAAGGGATTTACAAAACACTGCGCTCTGAACCAATCAAGAAAGCCTGTAGCTGTAGATCCCATGACTCTTCATCTTTGGGAAACCTTTCCAAAATAAAAAAAAGGAAATTTTTTATTCAATATAGAATAGGAGAAATATTATAGTTACTTTTGTTATTTTATTTTCTTTAGCATATATAATAGGATCATTAAATTTCGCAATAATACTTTTTATCATCCTCAAAAGAGATGACCCTCGCACAAATTTTAGCGGTAATGCCGGAACTACAAATGTATACAGACAGGCTGGACTTTTCTGGGCTATTGTTGTTCTTATTCTCGATGTAGGGAGGGCAGTTGCTATAGCTTTAGCAGCAATCAAACTCCTTAACTTCATCTATGTCCCTTGGATAGCTTTAGGACTTATTCTAGGCAACCGTTTTCCATGCTTCCATAAATTTTCGGGCGGGAAGGGAATTGCAAACTATCTTGGTTTTACAACTGTTATTACTCCTATCTCAAGTGCTATATCTTCAGTAATATGGGTAATAGTATACCGAATAGTACGCATACCCTTTATTGCATCCATATTTATGTTGATTACTCTCTCTACTGGAACTATTATAATATATAATGGAAATACTATTGCAACTATAGGAGTAATTCTTACAACTCTTCTTATTTTATTTAATCATAAAAAAAATATTGCTGAAATGATGAAAAAAAATGGGAATGGATAATACTATATCTACTTTGAAAAAAACTTCATCTTAATTGATTTATAATCATACTTGCCGGTTGAGGTTTCAGGTATTTCATTAACTACTCTAATACGTCTCGGGACTGCATAGGATTCAAGGATCTGTGAGATAGACCTTCTGATATATGCTTCATCAACATCAGCAGCAATTAGAGCAGCAATCTCATTTCCCCTCCCCTTTTTTACAGGCAAAGAAAGAACATATGCATTCTTCACGCCATTTATATCTTTTATCTTATTCTGCACCTCACCTAGGTCAACTCGTTTACCTGCGACCTTAACAATATCATCAGCTCTACCTAAAAGTAAGAAACTCCTTTGATCATAGTAAACTGCGCGATCTTCTGTAATAAAAAATTGATCAGGATTTAACGGCAGGTCAGGTGAGATAAAATCAGAACGTACATGAAGTCGATCTTTGACAATTCTAAAATCAACAACCTCAAATGGATTCCATGCTTTTTCATCTTGTGCTCGAGACATAGAGGCAATCCCGCCTGTCTCTGTGGATCCATAGATTTCCGTAATGCCTAAACCAGTTTGATCGAGAAAATGAGCAGCATCCTCTTCATCCAGCGCTCCTGCTGAAGAGAAAGCGAGTCTGAGTCTGTTCCTATGGAAACTACTCATTTTTAATGTCCTGAAGTGCATAGGCACGCTTACTAAGATTGTTGCTGATAAATCTTCAATTGCTGAGGTAATTCGTTTTCTTTCTCTAAAATCGTAATCCGATTTTGGGTTTTAGCAACTTCTGCTTCTTGCTGACATTGCGATTCTACTGTTTCTGCTTCGCGAATAGCGTTGGATTCAGCAATTTCTGCATCTCTAACAATCATCGCAATTCGCTTTCTTCCAATTGAACTTAAATAATCCACATCATCAGAAACACTTTGAATTTTTAAAGTATCAATTTGCAGACCTA
>JAXHTB010000373.1:0-3845 GCA_034190185.1 Spirochaetota bacterium
TTATCCGAAAAATCATTCAAAATGATAAAGAGATCATCACTCCGATCTCATCTTCAGTATACTATTCAGTAGGTTTTATTCCTGGTTGTGGACAGTTATATGCTAGTGAGGAAATAAAAGGATGGATATTTTTAGGCTCTTTTATTGCTACTGGAGCTTTTACACTCTACAGTATATATAATTTTAATAAAAAGAGAGATGAATACCGTGATCTTCCAGAACTTACAGTAGGTTCAGATAAGTATGACCGGAAATATAATGACGCAAAGAGGGCAGGACATATGGCGATTGGAGCTATTACACTTGTTTCTATGGTATACCTTGCTAACTGGATCGATATTCTTTTTTATACTAGGCCCGTCTTTAACAAAGGAAACAATGAGCATTCTGACATTGGAAAGTACTATACTGATATAAATCTATATCAGGATAATATAGATTTATCTACCAAACATGTAAGGTTTGATTTGAAGGTTAGTTATAGATTTTAATTATCATTAAACAAAATTGAATAACAATATATTATGCAAATCAGTTATAAAATTCTTTTAGCATCGATCTTGATCATATCTCTTATTGCAATTTCAACATGTTATCTTGATCTTGAGAGAGATAATAGTAACGATCCTGATGGCGTGAATTATAAACCTCCGGTTATTGAAGCCTCTTTCACCTCATCTGTAATTAATGGATATGTTCCTCTTACAGTAAATTTTACAGATGTATCAACCGGTAATATCGAGACACGGGAATGGGATTTTGACAACGACGGCATTGTGGACTCTACTGATACCAATCCAAGTTTTGTATTTAAATATTCAGGCAAATATCCTGTAAAACTAAAGGTGACAGCCAGGAAGGGACTTATCGTTGATGAAAAGACACAAATTATTGATGTGTCTTTCGGTCCTCCTGAAAAGTATGTAATAACCAGCAATGAAGATGGTCCATACATAATTTCTGCTGCTGATATAGACAATGATGGAGATATCGATCTAATATGCACTTATAATCGATTAAATTACAACAATAAATTAAGCTGGTGGGAGAATATTGATGGATCTGCTGTAGATTGGCAGGAGCATATTATAGACGATGAATTTATAATTTCAATCTGTCTGTCAGATGTCGATGATGATGGAGATGTCGATATCCTTGGCGCCTCCTATACCACTGGTGAAGTTTTATGGTGGGAAAATGATGGCACACCAAGGGATGACGAGGGAGGTGACGGCAATTCATGGACAGAGCACATCATAAAAAGCGGATTCGATCGAACCAGTTCAGTATATGCATCTGATATAGATAACGATGGTGATATCGACGTTGTTGCTACAGAGTATGGGCATTATGATGATACTGAAGAGGAATGGGTCAATGGCGGAATATGCTGGTGGGAAAATGACGGCTCACCTGAGGATGACGAGGGTGGTGACGGCAATTCATGGACAGAACATATTATAATTAACGATTTATCTACTAGCTGTTCAGCCTTTACCAGCGATGTAGACGGAGATGAAGATATAGATATAATAGTATCTACTTATGGGTACTATGATAATACGAATAAATGGGTTAATAGTGGGATGTATTGGTGGGAAAATGACGGCACACCAAGGGATGATATTGGCGGTGATGGTAATTCATGGACTAAGCATAGTATTATTATGGAAGGTGACGCTGATAATTCAGCAGGTCCAAGAGCGACATGGGTTGCGGATATAGATGGCGATGGCGATATGGATATAACCGGAGCATTTTGGGAGAGTGATGAGATTCTTCTATTTGAGAATACAGATGGTCAGGGTATTAACTGGACAAAGCACTATATCGATAGGGATTTCTTTGGAGCGCAATCTGTATACGCAACAGATATAGACAGCGACGGGGATGTCGACATCCTAGGAGCATCCCGCCTTGGGGATGAGATCATATGGTGGGAAAATATCGATGGAACCTGCATGGTCTGGACAGCGCATACAGTTGATGCGCAATTTATTTTTGCGTCATCAGCAATCTCGATCGACATCAATGCAGATGGGTATATGGATATAGTAGGCGCTGCAAACGGTTATTATTATACAAACCTAGAAAGCAGCATCACCTGGTGGTCAATCTTTGTAACATCAGATTAAAATCAGTCTGGGACTTAGTAAAAGATATGAATATAATAAACAGTTATATGAAATCAATAATTATATTTGCTATCTTCTTTATTTTTTCATGCGATTATAATATGGAAAGGGATAACAAGTTGGATCCTGACAGCAAGAATTATATTCCACCTGTGGCTATTGCTGACTTTGCATCATCAGTAAGGGATGGAAGTGTCCGTCTTAATGTTGATTTTACAGACCTTTCCCAAGGTGATATTGTTAGCTGGGAGTGGGATTTTAACAATGATGGAGTAATTGATTCAACAGAACAAAATCCTAGCTATACCTATAATAGTGTAGGGAAATACACAGTAACATTAAAAGTGCAGGAAAGTCGCGGTCTTGTTAGTGATGAAGAGATAAAAAGTGAATTTATAAATGTCACTTTTGGACATCCTATTAAGCGCGTATTACTGGATGATTGTAACGGGGCTGTGGCAATACATGCATCTGATATTGATAGTGATGGCGATATGGACGTTATAAGCGCATTCTATAATCGCGGTGAAATAATATGGTTAGAGAACGATCTATCTACAGCAAAAAAAGGGAGTAAAGGCGATATAATTTCATGGACAGAACACAAAATCGCTCAAAGTGTTTTATCTGTTAGTTCCATCTTCCCAGTTGATATTGATGGAGATGGAGATATAGATATTTTATCTAGCTATGACTATACCTATACAAATGGTTTAGCTTGGTGGGAGAACAGGAAAGGTGAAGATGATAATTGGAAAGACAACTGGACCTCTCACATTATTGATGAAGATTTTATTATAGCAGTGTCAGTAGTTGCCTCTGATATAGACAGTGACGGCGATATGGATGTTGTTAGCGCATCTTATGGCGCTTGGAATTATGAAGAAGAATGCTGGGAAAACAGCGAGATAAGCTGGTGGGAAAATGTAGATCAAAATCCTGGAGCAGGTGATGGAAATGCTGCTTCATGGATTAAACATATAATATCTCCGGAAAATATAGGCGCTGACTTTAAAGGTATTGCCAATATCCATTTTTCGGACCTTGATAAAGATGGAGATATGGACATTCTAAGCTCTGAACGAAGCACCAACAGTATTACTTGGTATGAGAATAAAAAAGGGGAGTTGGATATATGGAAGAATAGCTTTGTTGAGCATAATGTTGATGATAATTTTATACATGCTAGATATGTTACAACAGAGGATGTAGATGGCGATGGTGATACAGATATAATAGGAGCATCAAGGGGGGACTGGAATAGTGAAACCTATAAATATGAAGACAGCGAGATATGCTGGTGGGAGAATGTTGACCGTAATCAAGGTGAAGGAGATGGAGATGCTTCTTCATGGGTAAAGAATATTCTGCATGACGATTTAAATGGCGCTCATCCGGTTATAACATCAGATGTTGACAATGATGGAGATATCGATATTATTGGAGCTTCACGATCTAACGATACAGTTATATGGTGGGAGAACATTAATGGGATCGGAACTGAGTGGACAGAGCATATACTTAATGTTCACTTTCATTCAGCATCATCACTTTTTGCAGTTGATATTGATAATGATGAAGATATAGATATTATTGGCTCATCCTATGGAAATTATAATTCATATTATAACTACTCATATCTAAGCCAGTTAGCCTGGTGGGAGATTACCTATTAGCAAATCCCGGATCTTTTCCTTTTGCTTAACTCAA
>JAXHTB010000374.1:0-3839 GCA_034190185.1 Spirochaetota bacterium
GCTTAATATAGATGCTGCTCAAATATTTTTAAAAACACCAAACAGATGGAAATCATCTCCATTAAAAAAAGACGATGTTAGCAGCTTCATAGAAAAAAAAATGAAGCTTACGAATTTGGAAATATTTGCTCATAACGGATACCTTATCAATCTATGTTCTGAGGGAGAAACATTTAAAAAATCATTGGATGCAATGCTTGAAGAGATAAACAGAGCTGATGCGCTAGGTATTGAACATATAGTTATTCATCCTGGTAATCATCTGGGTAAGGGAGAGAGTTTTGCAGTCAGAAAAATTGCAGAATCTCTGGACATGATATTCCTAGAAAAAGAAAATTCCACTGTTAAAATACTTCTTGAAACAACTGCAGGACAGGGCACAGCTTTCGGTTACAGATTTGAGCATTTAAGAGATATAATAGCTTATTCTAAATATCAGGAAAGACTTGATGTCTGTCTTGATACATGTCATATCTTTGCTGCAGGTTACAGAATTTCTGATGAGGATGGGTATAACAGTGTAATTGAGGAATTTGATAAAATCCTAGGACTTGACAGACTCAAACTTATTCATCTTAACGATTCTAAAAGGGAATACGGAAGCAGGGTGGATAGGCATGAGCATATTGGGGAAGGAATGATTGGTATTAATACCTTTAAACTCTTACTGAATGACAAAAGAATATATAATGTCCCCTTAGTTCTCGAAACTCCGAAGTCTGACGAAAACCATGCTGATATAATGAATCTCAATATGGTTCAAAGCTTAATAAATAAGTAGGATAACCTATGAGAGGGAAAATTGAATTTATCTTTATTGCTTCTCTTATGTTTACATCATCATGCACTGGGCTATCATTTAAGACCCACCAAAGAATGGAAGGATTTCTAAATGAAACCATAAGAGTATACATAAGAATTTATCTATTTGATGAGGAAGCCGGCAAATTGATGAATGATATCAAAGATTCTCAAATGCTTGACTTTGGAAGAAAGAGAGCATCCAGACTCTTGGAAGCATATATTATTACAGAAATAGATGATGATGAAAAGAAAATGAGCTTATTAAAGGAAATCTCTGCATCTTTGAAAGGTGGGGGAATAATGCATAAGAATTGTAATGATCAGTATTGCGAGGCTTTTATCGATTTTAATCTTAGAACTCTAAAGGAAAAGATAGATATTAAATTAAATTTCTAATGAATAGCGGTTCAACATTATCTTTCCTGCCATAAGAAGTATTGGAAATGTTTGAAATTCCTGAAATTGAAATATATTTGTATTTTTTTCTCAGACTATTGACTAAAGGACAGGAAACACGCGCTGTAAAATATAAAATGAAGTCCCAAAGCTATAGAATTATCACAACAGATGATAGCACCTCTTCCCTTTATTCTGAAGAATATGATGAGGTGATGCACTCAACATCAGGAGCTTACGAAGAATCACTATTTAAGCATGTCTATCCTTCAAAAATATTGGAAAAAAGAAATAGAAAAATAGCAGTCTTAGATATTGGATTCGGTTTGGGATACAATGTTCTTGCCTTAATAACTGAATTTTTAAAAAACCCAATCTCCCAACATCTCAATATCGTTTCACTTGAGAAAGAATCAGATTATGCTCCACATATGAGAAAGATTGAATTTAGTGATGAAAGGAATTACATCTATAATAAGATAAAACAATCATTCTTCCTAAAGCAAAAACTGATTACTGACATGTACTCTTTTGAAATTATAACAGGTGATGCTCGAAACACGATTAAAGCTATAAAAGATACAACCTTTGATGCAATTTTTCACGATCCCTATTCCCCATCAAAAAATCCAGAATTATGGTCAGTTGAAATATTTCAAGAAATTCAAAGATTGGCAACAGACACATGCATTCTTACAACATATTCCAGCGCCCCTCAAATAAGAATGGCTCTCATAAAAGCTGGATTTCGCTTGGGTAAGGGACCCTCATTAGGCAAAAAAAGAGAAGGAACACTTGCTACTATATCTGGAGGTATCGATTTTTTGGGTGCAACTGATCTAAACACCTTAGAAAACGATATAAAATCAACACCTTATAGGGATGATCAGTTATGCAATTCTCGAAAAAAAATACTAAATCAGAGAATTAATGAAATGCGCGTAAAACGAAGCAAGGATTAGGATCAAAGTAAAGTATAGAGGGGATTAAGTTTTGTACTGAAAAATTTTATCTATATCTTCCGCCATTTTTTATATAAAATCTTCAAGTTCATCAAAAACAGATCTTTTTGATGAATCTCCTCCTTTTTTATTTTTTCGACTTCTGTCAGCATCTTTATTATTATTCCCTGGATGAAAAATATAATTTTCACCCTCGCCATACTCTAGTCCGCTATAGAGATCTCCTTCAGGGCTAAGTCTGTAAATCAATGCTAAAGCATAATAATAGGAAATTGAAATTGCCTCGTATACCTTCTTCCCATCAAGTTCCTTTTCTCCTTCAATATCAGATTCAAAAGACAAAATATCCTGAGAATTTACTACAATTCTTGGGTTACTTTTCATATCATCTACAAGAAGTTGTAATTCATTGCAAAATTTCTCCAGGAAAGACTTCACTGTCATCTTAGCTTTTTTGCTGCTTTGTTTCTTCTTTTCTTCAAGGCTGTTTAATCTGTTAGAGTATTCAATATATTTAGCGCTATTGATCGGTTTTTCTTTTCTTGCTTTCTCGTATGATGCAATAATTGAAGCATAATCATTGAGAAATTCATTACATTTCCTTATCTCATTGTAAAGGTCGGAAAACTTAGTCTTACAGTCGATCTTGCCATCGGAAGTAGATATTATATTATACTTAATCTTATTTGTTGTTAGTATAAATGAATATTCCTCATCAAATTCCCTGAAGAGCAGGTATGTAATCAGGATCTTATCTGTTTCACTAACATTTGTAAATATTCCTCTCCTGTCATATTTTTCCCTTAACCTGTTAAGGTCTAATTTGTACATTATTTGTAATCCCTTTTTTACGTCATTTGGGATTTCAATTTTATTTTCCTCTTGTTCATGTTCAGTATTCTTCTCAACAAGGGGTAGAATAATTTCATCATTTGGCGCAATTATCTTTCTTCTTCCTGGTTTTTCCTTCTTGGAAATATTTAGGATAGACTCAATCTCAACACTGTAATTCAATGGAATAATTCTTCCCTCAAAGAAGCAGAAAAGCCAGTAAAGTCTTTGAAAAAGCTTATTGAAAATAATATAGATATTATTTTTTGTCTTTTTCTTTTTAAATGAATAAAGAGATGACTTACCCCTTTCAATTTTTGCCTGAAAGTCAATTGATCTTCCAAAGGCATCATAAATATGGGATCGGTATTGATATAATGGATATAACTTTTTAAATAATGTCAATAGTGGTTCTTTGATATCTTGTGTCCTTTGAGGAATATCAGGAAAATTTAAGTAATGTTCTATAATTTGATTTATTACAGTCCTATCAAAGACATCAGCAATCATTTCTATCAACTCATAATAGAAAGGAGTAATGTTATCAAGATAGCTAATTATTTTTTTTGATGTTTTATAATCCTGCTTGAATAAATCGATATGAACCAATTGCATTTCAATAAGAGCCTTATTATATTCCTTGTCGAACTTCTCAATAAACCTGGCATTAAAATAGTATCCATAGAAGTCGGAGACGTTCATAAAATACAATCGCAATCTAATATGCAAACGCTCAAAAAATAATCTGATAGGACCTGCCTTTTTCTTTATGACAAGCACTCTTTTTTCATTTATAGGATCGCGAGTTCGAGTAATATTTTTTTGTTTTGAGGTGCTCTTTTTTAT
>JAXHTB010000375.1:0-3827 GCA_034190185.1 Spirochaetota bacterium
TTGGTAAAAAGGGCAGTTGCCATACTCTTTCACAAGAGAATATTACAAAGCTGATTATTGAAAAGGCTAAAGAGGGAAAGACAGTAGCAAGGCTTAAAGGAGGTGATCCCTTCATATTCGGAAGGGGAGGCGAGGAGGCAGAGGAATTGGCCAATGAGAGTATTTCATTCTCAATTATACCCGGGGTTTCTTCATTTTATTCTGCGCCCGCTTTTGCAGGAATTCCATTAACTCATAGAGATTATGCTAATTCTATTGAAGTAATTACAGGTCACAGACGAGATGATAAAGTTGATGATGAAATAAATCTTCCGCAATATAATGATCAGAAGACCTTTGTTTTCCTTATGGGGATGAAAAACCTCAAATATATTGCTGAGCGTTTAGTAAGCGAAAAGGGTTTTCCAGAAGACACACCTGTAGGCATTGTTTCTTGGGGAACAACACCACGGCAAAAGGTTGTAACTGGGATATTAAAAGATATAGCAGATAGAGTAAGTAAAACCGGAATTCAAGCACCTGCGATAATTATTATTGGAAGAGTTGTGCTGTTAAGAGAGAAGCTGAAATGGTTCGACAAACTTCCACTCTTAGGAATGAACATAGTTGTTACAAGGACAAGGGATCAAGCATCAGATCTAGTTAAAAAGCTATATCAACTCGGAGCAAGGACTATTGAATTTCCTACTATTGAGATTCGTCAGAAAGAGAATATTATTCAGCTTAATAAAGCTATTGATGAGATTGAAGTTTATGATTGGATAATCTTTACATCTCAAAATGCAGTTAAGATATTTTTTCGGATATTAAAGGATGAAGGTAAAGATGCTAGATATCTTGGAAAGACCTGTGTTGCTGCAATCGGCCCTGCAACAGCAAAGGAGCTGAATAACTTCTTTATCATACCAGATCTTATCCCTTCAAAATATGTGGCTGAAGAGATACTGAAGGAGATGAGGGAGATAGGGGTTACTGGCAAACGTATCCTCCTCCCGTGCGCATCTGAAGCGAGAAAAACCCTGCTGGAAGGACTTGTGGAACTTGGAGCAGAAGTTAATAGAGTAGATATTTATGATACTATACTTCCAGATAATATACCTGAAGATCTTCAGACTGAGGTTAAATCAGCAGACCTTATTACCTTTACAAGCTCCTCTACAGCGAAGAATTTTTTCAGTATTTTTAGTGTTACAAACGCAATAACAGCCTGTATAGGCCCAATAACAGCAGAAACAGTAACAAAATTATCCCATAATCCTGACATAATAGCCTCAGACTATACAATTGATGGATTAGTCAATGCAATACTAACTTGGAAAAAAAACCAGGAATAATAAGACAATATTTTCTGTTTATTTTACTGTAATAGAATTTTATCCCCCTATTTTCCCCCTAACCTCAATTCACAAATTAGTGTAAAATAGGGGATAAGGGGATGGACGTAATTTATCAACATATTCAACTAGCAGCAAAATGAGCCATGAAAGGCTTATTTTATTATTTGAGATACTATTGACAGGGGAATTTAGGTGGACTTTATTGATCTCAATGCTCAACAGGTAAGAATCAAGAAAAGGATTGATGAAAATATTGCCAAAGTTCTTGCACATGGTCAATATATAAATGGTCCTGAAGTAAAAGAATTAGAAGAAAAGCTTTCAGAGTATGTAAATGTACCCTATGCTGTTGGATGTTCCAATGGGACTGTGGCGCTTCTCATATCTTTGATGGCATACAACATTGGCCCAGGTGATGCTGTCTTTACCACTCCCTTTACATTTATTGCCACTGCAGAGGTAATCCAACTTCTTGGAGCAACTCCAGTTTTTGTAGACATTTATGAAAAAACTTATAATATCGATGTAGCCAAACTTGAAACTGCTGTAAAAAAAGTTATAAACGATAATATCTATACTCCACGTGGGATAATCTCTGTTGATCTCTTTGGCCAGCCTGCGGATTATCAAAAGATAAATGCTTTAGCTAAGGATTATAATCTTTTTGTTCTTGAAGATGCAGCTCAGAGTTTTGGAGCTACCTATCATGGACAAAAAGCCTGCTCTCTTGCAGAGACATCGGCTACAAGCTTTTATCCTGCAAAACCCTTAGGGTGCTATGGTGAAGGAGGAATGGTATTTACGCACAGTAAAGAGTTATATGATACTCTTGTCTCTATTCGAGATCATGGTCAAGGGAATGAGAAGTATCATAATGTGCGCATCGGTATAAATGGCAGACTTGATACGTTACAGGCTGCCATACTCCTTGCAAAATTTGAGATTTTCGATGATGAGTTAAACCTTCGCAAAAATGCTGCTAAACGTTATGATGAAGCTTTAAGGGATGTTGTTGATATTCCATTTATAAAGCAGAATATTTCATCATCGTGGTCAGTTTATTCAATTATGCATACTAAGAGGGATAGTATGATTAAACAACTTAAAGATGAGGGAATCCCTACAGCAATCTATTATCCTATACCTCTGCATTTACAGAAAGCCTTTTCACATCTTGGATATTGTAATGATGATTTTCCTGTAAGTGAAATAGTATCAAATAATATTTTAAGTATTCCGATTCATCCCTATCTAAGCAAAGAGGAGCAGGATAAAGTTATCGCTGCAATAACCAACTTTAGCTAAAAGACGTTTTTAGGATTTAACGTAAGCGTCTAATAAATTGCTGCAAGCTCAAACTGATTTCAGAATTTGAAATGGGGAAGAATCAGAACGAATATACCGCAATTTAACGTTTATATCCTACAAATAAAATAATTGACAATTCTCTCTGTAAATCTATACTAATTTAGTATGAGTTCATTTATCAGCCCAACTTCAGATATTTTTATTAAATATCTTATTGGATCGGAAAAAATAAGGATTTACTCATTTCATTCGTTAATGCGGTAATTACAGATTCTGAATTTAAGCCAATAGTATCAGTTGAGATAAAGGATCCCTTTAATCTAAAGAGTTTTCCAATAGATAAAGAATCGATAGTTGATATTAAAGCAACAGATGAAACAGGGAAGCAATATAATGTTGAGGTGCAATCAACATGGGATGAGAATCTTAAACACCGAAGTCTATATTATTGGGCAAAATTATATTCTTCCCAGTTATACGAGGGGGATTTTTATTCAAGACTAAAGCCAACAATTTGCATCAATATATTGAATTTTACATTATTTAAAGAATTCAATTATGTACATAGCTGTTTTTTTTTGAGAGAGATAAACAATCCGGAATATATCTTAACATATCATATAACACTGCATTTTTTAGAGCTTACAAAATTAGAAGACATTATGAATCAAGATTTAAATGGAAACTTGATTATAATTCGGATATTGAAACTGCAAGGTAGGTATAGAAAAGGGTAAAAAGAAGGTAAAGAAGAAGAAAAGCAATATGTGTTAATTCGTTTATTATCAAAAAAATTTGGCTTATTGAATCATGGAGAAAAATATAAAAAGTCGATCCATAATTATGAAAAGCTGGATAAAGCTATAGACGGTTTTCTTTTTGCAACGAGCAAAGATGAAATATTAGCTTTATTGAAATAAGAGTAAGTTTAAACTGGTTTCAGATAAGGCATTTTAACGCAGACTGTTGGTCCGGCTCGACTGAAGATCACTGAGGTGGTAAAGATACACGTTGATGGATATAATTTTATTAATCCACAATTTAAACTTTTGGCAATAACTTTTACTTACATAGAGCATATCTTAAGTTGTAATTTTTCCATTATGTTTTGGAGATATTATGCTTCTTAATCTTTCTCCAGAGGGTTGATTGATCAATTCCAAGTTCTACAGCAGTTTTTGT
>JAXHTB010000376.1:0-3806 GCA_034190185.1 Spirochaetota bacterium
ATTCAGATCGCCTGAGAGCATAAGAGATGCATGGGAAAGATACAAGCTGTATAAACCTGAGTCATTAAGATCAATAGAGAGGTGCAAACAACATCCCTATAAAATGTGGATTAAGAAAGAAGATCATATACTTCCCTTAAGTAGTATGATGACGTTGCCGGAAAAGTGCAATTATTATGAGATGCCGACACAAATACTTCCAGAAATATATGTACAAAATGCAGCTTTAGAAATAGCAAAAATGTCAAATATTGCGAAATATGACAATGTTTCCGGATCTGGACAGGGCATAATCTATTATGAGTTCCCTGGGCGGGAAGGGTTTGATATTAACGACATGGACGATTGGCATATTGCAGAAAATATTATGGGAGGAAATCTGCCATGAAAAATTTGCCGTTTAAGTTAAGTATTTCCACCGATATAGAGCAGTGGAGAAAAGATACGTTTTGGGATAAGGAACCCGAGACATTAAACTGGATAGAATCTTTTGAGAATGGGGAAATATTTTATGACGTTGGGGCTAATATAGGGATATATTCGCTATATGCGGCCAGTTTGTTTCCACAGATGGACATATACGCTTTTGAGCCTTTTAAAATCAATTATGATAGGTTGTTTATAAATGTTGAGTTAAATCAATATAGCAGGATATATCCATTCTTAACTGCTATTAGCGATGAAGTGAAAATAGTTGATTTTTATACTAAAAGTAATGTTGCTGGAAGTTCCGGGGGACAGTTATATGCTCCGGTAAGCGATAAAGGAAGAATATTTAAGAGTTCAGATGTGCTTGAAGTGATAACAACAACGTTAGATTCATTTACGGATAGATTTTTATCAAAAAACAATGAAGAGCCTACCTATATAAAGATTGACGTTGATGGACTGGAACATAAAATAGTCTTGGGGATGGAAAAAGTTCTTAAGATGAATAAACTCCAAAGCATATTGATTGAAATTAATAAATATAGCGACATACAGGAAGCGCAAGCTATAGAAATAGATAGAATTATGAGATACAATGGGTTTACTGACGACAATGAATTTAACGATTATCCTATCAAGTCTGATGTCAGAAGGAATAAAGAGGGAATTTTGGCAAAAAACATTATTTACACTAAAAAGGACTAAATAATGGCAGATAGAAAGGGCTTGGAAACAAAAAATGAAATATGTACCTATATGCGATGCGATTGGAGAAGGATTGAGATGCTGATAAAGCATTTTAATTTTCCTGCTAAAAAAATAGGTGGACAGTGGGTTTCCGACAAAGAGCTAATAGACGAATGGAGAAGAAAGATACTTAGTCAAGACACAAAAACATAGCAATGTTATGACGTTATTGTGACATTACTATAGCAATATCACCTATCTATCATAATATTAAAAAATCTCATGCTATAAAGCAGTATGAGATTTTTTTTTAGAGATAAAATAAAAAAAAGGTCGCACAGCATAGATGATCCTCATTATTGGCCTAATATCTTTGGCAAACTATTTGGGACTTCATCGAAAGCTGGAGTAACTGTAAATTCCGATACGGCGATGCAATCGGGTGCCGTGTATGCTTGTATACGAGTAATAGCTGAGACAATTGCATCTCTTCCCCTCAATATCTACAAAAAGAACTCTGATAATAGCAAAGAAATTGCTTACGACCATCCTTTAAACGATATTCTGCACAATTCCCCTAACGCATACCAAACAGCATTTGAACACAGAGAAATGAAAATAGGCCAGATGTGTTTGCGTGGCAATTCCTATGATTACATCCTGCGTAATGGAAAAATATTGGGTCTAATCCCATTACATCCCGATAAAATGCGGATGTTAATAAAAGATGGGAAAATATATTACGAATATACCAATATCGACTTACAGGAGCAGGAAACTAAAGACAAAACAGACACAGATTTACTGAGACCGAAAGGGGGAGAAGAAAAAAATATATTTCGTCAAGAAGAAATCTGGCATACAAAAGGGCTTTCCACCAATGGGCTTATGGGCGTTTCCCCGGTTTCTTTAGCCAGGGAAGCGATAGGTTTATCTCTAGCAACCGAAGAATACGGGGCTAAATTCTTTGGAAATGATGCACGTCCAGGAGGGATACTATCTACCCCTGGGGCATTATCGGAAGATGCAGCAAAAAGGCTGGTTAAGCAGTGGGAATCAATGCATAAGGGTTCTGGAAATGCATGGAAAGTGGCAGTATTAGAAAATGATCTGAAATGGCAGCAAATCGGGATGACAAATGAGGATTCCCAATTTTTAGAAACAAGGAATTATCAAATTGAGGAGATTGCAAGGATTTTCAGGGTTCCTGCAATATTAATACAGCATCCAGACAAGACAATGACATATAAAAGTTCTGAACAATTTATGCTGTCATTTGTGATACATACGATACGACCTTGGCTAATAAGAATAGAACAATCGATTAATAAATACTTATTGTCAGAAAAAGACCGCAAAAAAGGGTATTTTGCGGAGCATAAAATAGAAGGGTTGCTAAGGGGAAATATCATTGATCGCTACAATGCATACGCTATTGGAAGGCAAAACAAGTGGTTGAGTGCTAATGAAATAAGAGCGCTGGAGAACATGAACCCGATAGAAGGTGGAGATAAATATGAAAACCCCAACATAACAATCGATAAAAAGGATGAACCAGATGAAGAAGATCGAGAAGAGAACCTACCCGATTGACATAATATCCTTCCGGGAAAAATCGGCAGATGGAGAGGAAAAGCAAAAATTACAAGGACATGCAGCAGTTTTTGACCAAGAAATATCGATGTATTGGTTTAGAGAAAAAATTGTTCCCGGGGCTTTTGCGAAATCTATAAAAGTCAATGATATCCGTGCATTGCTTAATCATGATCCAAATTATGTGCTTGGACGAAATAAATCGAACACTTTGTCTTTGCGGGAAGACGACAAGGGGTTGTTTGTAGATATTTTCCCTCCGGATACCCAAACCATAAATGATCTAGTGGTGTCTCCGGTATCGAGGGGGGATATAACGCAGATGTCATTTGGATTTGATGTTATTCAAGAGGAATGGATATCGGACAAAGATAAAAAGGATGATGATTTGCGGGTATTGCATGAACTAAAGTTGCATGATGTGAGTATAGTTACTTTCCCGGCGTATGAAGACACTGACATTGCTTTAAGGTCTCATGACAATTGGCTAAAAAACAACATAGACACGCAAGAGACAAAGATTAATCTTATGAAGCGTCAATTAAAACTGAAAGGAGTCATTAATGGACATTGAAGAATTAATTAAGAATCTAAAAGAAAAACGACAGGAAATCTACGATCAAATGGACAAAATGTTGAATCTCGCAGACAGTGAAAAGCGGGACTTGACAGAAGAGGAAACGGGTAAATATGCAGATCTGGAAAGGAGCTACGATAAAACATCCGGAGAAATTACTAAATTAGAAGAGCAGCTTAAGCGAAAGAAAGAACTTAATACGCCAGATAAGAATGTCTTCCCTGAGAATTCAGTTATTGAAGTCAATGATCCTAACGAGTTTAGAAATTTGGGCGAATTCCTTTATTCTGCTAGGTTTAATCAATCTGACCCAAGATTGAAAGAGCTAAGGGCGGAACAATCAATGGGTGAAGGTACGGCAGGCGGGTTTATGGTTCCCACGCAATTTCGGTCGGAATTATTAAAAGTTGACCCTCAATCAGCGCACGTAAGGCCAAGAGCTACGGTTATAGATGCCGGAACCCCGCCTGATGCCGAGATTACCATGCCGTCCTTAAATCAAGGAAGCTCTTCAAATATG
>JAXHTB010000377.1:0-3801 GCA_034190185.1 Spirochaetota bacterium
TGTTTTTCGTATGCGTGGATATACTGTAGATGAGGCGCTTAAGATGTCATTAGAAGAATCTATGACCCCTGCCTCTTATGAAATAGCCATTCAAACTTATTATCAACAACTTGAGATGCACAATAATGGAGAAAGAGATTGCAATACAATAAAAAAAATTGAGTTAGAACTAATTTGCAAAGATGGGTCTACTGTATGGTGTGAAATTGAAACAAATTTTATATTTGATACTCAAGGAAAGCCTGTCGGTATTATTGGTGTTACACGCAATATTTCTGAGCGTAAGCAGGCAGAGGAAATGTTGAAGAAGCATCAGGATCATTTGGAAGAACTAGTTGAAAAACGTACTGTTGAGCTGAAAAAGGCTAAGGAAGTAGCAGAGACAGCAAACAGGGCAAAGAGTGAATTTTTAGCAAATATGAGCCATGAACTTAGGACTCCGTTAAATTCAATTATCGGTTTTTCAAAACTTATGAAAACAGGTTATGATCCAATTGAATATGATTCTAACCTCAGTAATATTATATCATCAGGGGAACATCTACTTAGGTTGATAAATGATATTCTAAATATTACAAAGATTGAAAGTGGTAAGATGAAGTATAAGATGGAACCTGTCAATATTCATAGTATTATTTCTGAGTGTGTTATGTTGGTTTTACCAAAAGCAGATGAGAAGGGTATATCTATTAGGTATAGAACAGAATCGGAAGACACTATGGTCATTGGTGAAAAAAAATGGCTTCAGCAGATATTTTTAAATTTATTATCTAACTCAGTTTTGTATAATAAAAATGATGGTAGTGTAGATATAGTAACTAACGAAAAGAAGGGCGGTTTCGAAGCAATAATCACAGACACTGGAATCGGAATAAAGAGGGAAGATCAAGACTATATCTTTGAGAAATTCAGTCAGATAAGAGCAGAAAATTTGATGCGAGGGACAGAGGGCGCTGGTTTAGGATTGGCAATTACAAAAAAATTAGTTGATGCTCACAGCGGTGAGATCTATGTTGATAGCGAGGAGGGTGTGGGCAGTACATTTACTATTATTTTACCATATTTAAAGAATTTTTAGGTTGAAGAATTTGAAAAACCTGATAGGGATATTACTATGTTTCAAGATAAAGATAAGTTTATTCTAGTGGTCGATGATATGAAGGAAAACAGGAATTTGTTGAGCTCTTACTTTAAAAAATGTGGACGAAATTCTATTACTGCTCAGAGTGGAGAGGAGAGTATCGATATCATAAATGAACGTAATGACATTAGCCTGATCTTGATGGACGTTAAGATGAATGGGATGAGCGGTGTGGATGCCATGAAGGAGATTAAGTCCAGACATAATGTGCCTATTATTGCTCTAACTGCCTTTGCTATGGATGGTGATAAGGAGGACTTAATAAATAAAGGATTTGATGATTATGTATCCAAACCGATAGAATTTGAGATACTTAATGATAAAATAAACAAATTACTTTAATGAGTAATGAAATATTATTCATTTTCCGAAATTTCTTCTACTAATGCAGAGAAGAGGGTAATAACATCTGAATTGCTTTTTCTAAGGCTTGAACTGAGCTGACTGGCAATTGCTCTGGTGATGTTCAGCCCAATATCAGGATGTTTATCCCCAAATCGAATAAATTTGTCTCGATTTATTACTAAACATTCACATTCAGTTTCTGCTGTAACAGATGCGGATCTCCTATCGTTGTCTATCAATGCAAGTTCTCCAACGCATATTCCACCCATATCGGCATTTAAAGTAGTAACAGTGTATTTCTCATTTTGTAGGGTTTTCTTAATAATGTCAATCTGACCCTTTAAAATAATATATAATTCATCGCCGAAATCACCTTCTTCAATAATTGTGTTGCCTTTTTTTATCTTTTTTCTTGTACACATATTGGCTATTTTTTTAATAACCTCATCATTATCAGCATACATGTTGAAAAAGGATACTTCTTTCAGTTTCTTTAGTATTTCAATGTCATCAACAACGCCATTTAACTTCGGCATCTTTATACCCCATATGTTCATTTGTAACTAGAAAAGATAGACTTATTACAGTATATATATTCTTTCTGTTTGTTATTCACATCCTTCAATAATAATTGATTTTGAGTAGTTTTTTATGATATAATCATTGTCAGGATTTATCACAGGCAGATTAGGTAGTAGATTTTTTACTTCATGCAGATTATCTACTAGTTTTGAAATGTCTGGAGTTTTTTGGGCCTCCTGAATCGCCTCTTTTTTTCTTACATAGAAATTGCCAGTATTCTCAAGTATACCGATTAGTATTGATCGACTTTCTTTTTGATAGTGCAAAAATAGATCACCGAAGGATTTGCCAATATATTCTTTTGGGACATCAATTGTATTTATAGAAACATCAGTGTTTACATTCAAAAGTTCACTTATTACATGAGAAATTCCGCTTCCTGCAGAGGCATTTGCAATAAGTGATCTATTATAATCGCTTGATAAAACAATTTCATCACAGTTAGAAAATCTTAAATATCTTTCAAATTTTGAATCTAACAGTTCAGCACAGGTATATACTGATTTTGATATAGTTTTAATTGTAATTATTGCCATAACAGTGCGGGAGTCAATTTCCTGGGTTGAACCCTGCACAAGCCTGTCAGCAAGAACAAGGACTTTATCTGCCAGTTTTATATTTGCCCTTTGCAGAACCCTTTCATCTATATAATCTCCATGTATAAAGTTGATATGCTTAAGGTCACTGTCAATTCTAATATTTTCAATAAGTTCAGGATCTGCTGAATTTATTAGCACTATTTCAGATGATAAAAAAGATTTGTTCTTCTCCATGATATCATGAAGAAATGCAGACATATCCCTTTTCCAACCGCATATTATAAAATGATTTTTTAGTGTTAGCTCTTTCAAACCTCTGCCTTCCTTTAACTGTTTTTCTACAAGAAAAGATGCAATATTACCTGTTACAACTCCTACAAGAGCAATACCGAAAAACATAAGTAAAATACCCAATATCCTACCGATGAATGATTTTGGAAAATAATCCCCATATCCAACTGTAGTTGAGGTTACAATTGCCCACCATACTGAATCATATATTGTCCTTATATTGCTGGAATTGTCGCTATCCTCAACCTTATTCCCATCTTCAATTTTATAGATTATATATTCCTTTTCAACGTAGAATATCGCTATCGAGAAGAATAAAAGAATTACAAAACCTATTGCAAACAGTTTTGTTGCCATACTTGATTTTAATAAAATTAAAATCTGGCGAATGGAGATATTATCAAGGAGTTTTTTAAATTTTTTAGATGCCATAATTATTGAGTATTTTTTTATTCTATCAAAAATATCGGTGGATTTTATAAAAATCTATATAATCATCCTTAATTTACTTTATAATTTTTTGCTCTTTTTAGAGCCTTATAATATTGTAAAAATATTTCAGGTGAATTCACGGGCAGATTATCAATTTAATTTAACATATTTACAATTTTATCTAATCTTTTTTACATTGACTAATACTATATATTATAGTCGTAATAATCCTTTATTAATATATAACTCTGTACGTTTCTAAATCGTATAATTAAAAATTCTGGATAATAAAATGCGTTCTATTATTAAATATTTCTCCCTCTTAATCGTTCTTTGCGTAATCATCATTCCTGTAATTTTTATCATTTTCGGATTGCAATCAGAACCTCTTGTGGTCTCCGGAAGGAAACTGACCTACAGTGATGCTGCAAGGGTTAAGCATATGATAAGGCAGAATAAGTTACATGATCT
>JAXHTB010000378.1:0-3795 GCA_034190185.1 Spirochaetota bacterium
AGTAAATATATGTTTTACTCCATTGATACGCCTTAGTTCCTTCATGAGATTTATAAGGTTGGAGTGATTCGGTTTCAGTCCTTGGCAGACTTCAGGATAAAGGCATCTTTTATCTTGGCAGCTCCCTTGTTTCAGTTTCTTTTCGCATTCATAGCCATACATATTTGCGCTAGGTCCACCGAAATCTGTTATTGTTCCTGTAAAATCCGGCATGTCAGATATAATCTCCACCTCTTTAATAATAGATTTCTTACTTCTCCATCTTACAGTTCTGCCTTGATGCACAGTAATTGCGCAGAAGTTGCATTCTCCATAACATCCTCGGTGAGTCGGGATTGAATATTTTATTGTCTCAAGAGCATTAACATCGCCATATTGTTTGTAATATGGGTGTAAATCTCTTTCAAATTCAAGATTATGAATTTCATCAAGCTCTTTAGTGGAAAGATAATCTGCAGGTGGATTCTGCACAAGATATCTGGAGTCATGTTTCTGGTAAAGTCCTTTTGCTGTAATTGGATTGTTGTTCCTGTAAAATATGTGAAACATCTCTATGAATTTGTCAGATTCAGTTTTAACCTCATTGTAAGAGGGTAGGGCAATGTAATCCCTTTTTTTTTCTTTTGAGATGTAACATAGACCAGGTAGCTCTTTTGTCGGTTCGTTGTTTTTTAGCGCATGAGCTAGCATCACAACTGTTTTTTCAGCCATCCCATAGATAAGAATATCAGCTTTTGCATCAAAAAGGATTGACCTTCTTATTTCATTTGACCAGAAGTCATAATGGCATATACGCCTTAGGCTTGCTTCAATACCACCTAATACTATAGGAGCAGTATTCTTATAAAAACGCCGAATTAGGTTTGTATATTGGATGACAGCACGGTTGGGTCTGCGGTTGTTCAAACCGCCTGGTGTGAAATCGTCTTTCTTTCTTTTTTTTTTAATGCTGTATAATTTGCGACAAGGGAGTCGACACTTCCTCCAGACACACCCCAGAAGAGTTTAGGTTCTCCTAATCTTTTAATATCCTTATCTGAGTTTATGTCAGGCTGTGCAATAATTGCAGTTCGGAAACCTGCATTATATAGAACTTTTCCGATTACAGAAACTCCGATATAGGGACTGTCGATATAGCTGTCTCCAGTGATCAGTATAATATCAGGCCTTTCCCATTTAAGGATATTCAGCTCATTTTTTGTTGTTGGAAGAAACATGATAGTATAATCATTCCTTAGGGATTTTCAGTTTGATAACTAAATGGTTAATAATTTCAAGAATGAGTATTGTTTAATATTAACAATATTTTTTCTGCAAAATCAGTAATCTTATTATATTTTCAATAGCCAATATTGAAAATGTCATATTTATCAGTATATTATCACCTTTTGATCAAGTAAATAATAAATAATCTATTGTGAATTGTCAATTGATAATGTTAATTTGCCTTCAATGATTAATATACTCCTTAGTTTTAGCATTAATGGTCTGTAAATCAAGTATGAATTTTTTGAGTTAAGGGATAATTATAATTATCTTAATATAATCATTTATTGATATCCTTCGATTATGGCCAAAATTTAAAAAAATAACAATCAGACTCTTTCATCCATGCAATTTTAGGAATCCTTATACATTAATAATGTCATTCTTACAGAATTTTTCATATTTATATTGTTCAATGATATAAGTGAAGATTTACTAAAGGGAATTGTGATTATTTTTTACAGTTTTTTAGTATTATCTGTTTTTTTTATAATATTTTATTCAAATCTGACGAAAATATTGTTAGAGATACAATCCAAGGAAGGAAGGTATTAGAAATGGAAGTCGGATTAGTTAACGGATTCTCTTTTCCGCATCCTAATTTAGAGAAAAATATAACTCAAGAAACTTTATTTAATGAAGTTGAAGTTCCTGTTAAGACTGAAAAGATCAAAATTGATTATGATGAAGTCATGATGGGGCCTGATGAATTGAGAAATTTTCTATTTATGTTGATTGGAGCTGAAATTCCAAAGTCATCTAATGAAGCGGGAAAGGGGGCAAATATCAATTTACTGGCTTAGTAAATTTATAAAGGTATAATAGTATTTTAGAATTATGTCACTCTAGTAATATATCTTCAACAATCATCATTATATAGCCCTATCTAAAAATTTATTCTTAAATCTATTTTCATCCCATTCAAAAAGTAAAAAAAGCTCAACAATCGATAATATTTAATCCCTCAAGGTTGATAAGGCAATTCTATAAATAAAGTAAATTATGTCTAAACCATGGAATAGATTTTCATATCAGTGTATCTATTTATTGTAATATATTTTAGTTATTAATATTGTAATTAATTTCAAAGTGATGTCTAATTCTTGAGTTTTGACTTGACTTTTTTTAGTAAATAATTAAATCTGTTACAGATATTCATGGGCGATTAGCTCAGTTGGTTAGAGTGCCTGCTCGACACGCAGGAGGTCGTTGGTTCAAATCCAATATCGCCCAAATTTAATGGGTGAAACTAAAATCTGCAAGAGGACTGTTCTTACTGAGCTGCTCAGGGCAGATCGGATGTTAATGGCGCAATGGATTTAATAATATTATGAATAAAAACTAAACTGCAGAAAAAGATACATTATAATTATTATAACCCTCTTAACATTCTCAAGAATATTACTGAAGAATTTTGAGTAACCTTCTTTATCTTTGCAACCTATTATCAATCCAGTCAAACCGGATGAAGGGTTGGGCAAAGGTTGTGTGCCTTTAGGAACATTTTTTGCTGATTTTTGCAAAAGTTCCTCCTTCTATCGCTTTGAGCGTCTTTGCAGTAAAGATGTACATTTTGAATTAATATAAGTGTATTAGAAGTGCAACATTTTTAAATTTACAAAAGGAATTATAGAGGTAAGGATAGTGTAAATAAGTGATGTCTGTTTTTTTAACTTTTATATTTGAATTTGACATATAGGGATGTTTTAAAAAAAGAAAAGAGGGGATATTAAGAGCATATCCTTAATCCATTTCTGCGAAGCAGTATATCTTGAACTGTATTTAATTGTAATATCAAGTGATTATAGAATTTTACTAGAATTAAGGAAAAAGTAAATTGAGCAATGAGATAAAAATAACACTGCCTGACTCTTCATCTTTATCTGTTCAAAGAGGATTATCAGTCTTTGAAATAATTGGCGAAATTAGCAAGGGTTTGCAGAAGGTAGCTATAGCTGCAGGAATAAACAATGAACTTCTAGATCTTGCATATATTGTTAATGAGGATGCTTCTCTAAAGGTTTATACCTTCGATTTTGAAGAAGGTAAAATGGTTTTATGGCATTCCGGTTCTCATCTTCTTGCACAGGCTGTAAAAAGATTATTCCCTAGTGCTAAATTGGCTATTGGACCTGCTATCGATAACGGATTCTATTATGATTTTGATGTAGATAGAGCATTTACACCTGATGATCTTGAAGAAATTGAAGCTGAAATGAAAAGAATAATTGAAGAGGAGATCGAAATTATTCGCGAAGAGATTAACATTAAGGATGCTCTCTCAATTTTTCGGTCGATGAATGAAGAATATAAGGTTGAGCTTCTTGAAGAACTTGATGATGACATTGTATCTATATATAGACAAGGAGATTTTGTCGATCTATGCAGGGGGCCTCACCTTCCTAGAACATCGTATATTAAGGCTTTCAAGCTTTTGTCCATTGCAGGAGCTTACTGGCGTGGTGATGAGAACAATAAGATGCTTCAACGTATATATGGAGTGGCCTTCCCTGATGGCAAAGGTTTAAA
>JAXHTB010000379.1:0-3788 GCA_034190185.1 Spirochaetota bacterium
TCTCAAGATCAGGCAAATGCCAAGTGCGAGGCTCTGCTATGCCCTCAAGTACCTCTTTCTCAGCATAGGCAATACTGGGACCAGCATGTTTAAATTTAATCTCTTCTGCCATTTCTTTCCTTACCTCCCTTAATTCAAATAACTTAAGTTGTTTGATATTGAAGAATTGACCATACTTTTAAGCTTAAGGTAGATTTAATTTTACCTTATATATTTATATTAATTGGCCATCTCCTTGTATCTACTGAGTTTTCGAAATGGTTGCTTCGAATTCAGTAGTTGAATCTGCATTAAATATTTTTTCGTAAATCATATCGACTGCGGCTTTAACAGGAGATTCTGGTGCAATATTAACCACTGGATTACCATGAATATTAAAATCAGCAATTGCTTTTTCAAAAGGCACATAAACATCGACCCGCAAGTCATTTTCTTTAGCTGTCTTATCCAGTATTGGTTTAATTTCAGGGGTTACCTTGTTGGCAATAAAAAAAACATTTTCAACATCAATAGCGAGTTCTTGGGATAGATCAATAACCCTCCTAGCAGTTAATATCCCATTTTTTGTTGGTTCTGCAACAACTATTAAAATATCGACTCCCTTTGTTGTTCTACGGCTAAGATGTTCTAATCCTGCATGACAGTCAATTACGGTAAAATCGTAGCTGTTAGATCTGAGGTCTATTACTTGCCGGATAATATTGTTGATATAGCAATAACACCCACCCTCTTCAGACCGTCCCATTACAACCAGGTCAAAGTCATCGAATTCCTGTATCGTTTTACTGACCATCAACTTCATCGCTTCATCCTTTGACTTCATCCCTTTACTACGAATTGGTGATTTCACTACTGATTCTCTTGCCTGTCCAACAGTGGTTTCAACAGTTACTCCTAAAGCATGAGGTAGATTTGAATCAGGGTCAGCATCTATAGCTAACACACTTCCAACCTCGGATAACTTCTTAATCAGAAGAGCAGCAATGCTAGTCTTACCAACACCGCCTTTTCCTGATAAAGCTATTGTTGCATTTCTCAATTAATACCTCCAAATCTATATACATTACCGATCTATGTAAAAGAATAAGATAACAAGTAATTTGCAATTTACTTAATTGTCAGTTTATACAAATTAAGCTGATAAAAAAACGATTTTTTAGTAGAAATTATAGTAAAGTAATATAAAAACATCTTATTACGTAACCTAGTATTGACAATAAACCTTTGTTGTCAACCTTTTTTATAATAATAGTTGATATTTTTTCACTCTACATAAAAAATCAAATTGATAGTGAGGATAATCCAACAGCACTAAATGAGCAATTACTATTTTCGAAGAAAATAAAAAAAAAATAGCAATTTTCGAGGGAAAATATAAATTATTTGATGAATATCTTAGTATATCCCATTTTTATTATATTAGTGAATAAATATGATTTCGAGATTATTACTATAAGCTAATACTATGGAGTAAAGATATCTTTGAATTTTCCCATATCATTAATAACTTTGCATACAGAATAAATTATATTAAAAATATTCTTGACCAATTATATCAATATTATAAATTAAAAAAAATTATACTTTTATTATGTCTACTATTTTTTAATGTGGAGGAATAGTATTAATGGAAGAGCGAGAAACCGGCACCACTAAATGGTTTAATTCTACTAAGGGCTATGGTTTTATTGTTCGTGATCAAGGGGATGACATATTTGTGCATTATTCCGATATTAAAGGCACTGGTTATCGTTCACTTGAGGAAGGACAGCGAGTCGAATTTACAGTTGCAAAAGGGGAAAAGGGTTACCAAGCACATGAAGTAGTTATTATAGATTAGATAGAAATACTATATATTAATAGTTTCAATTCTCAGATTTCCAGAATCTTCCTTTTAAATCGATTATAAATATCATATTGAACTTCTAAATTCTGTGACCTGTCATATATAACATTGAGAGTCTGCAATTAATTTTTATGGTAGAAGGAGTATACCTTAAAGGTGATTTTTTTACTCTCTACCCTTTCCGGATTTTAATAATGAATAGAGATATAAATGATTTTATATTATCTACAAAAAATGCAATAGAGGAATTTACAGAGGCCAAACTTTCATTAAATAATGCAAGGGATGAGTACAGAAAACTCTTAACAAGATATGTAGAAATAGAAAGTAAATACAGAAGATATCACGGATCAAATTTACTAAGTGGTTTCTGTTATTTTCATAATACTGACAATTTTTCAATTTATTCTGCCTTATATAGAACTGATTCCAGAAAAACTACACAATTAGCTTGTTATGGTGATGCTAAATTTAACTTAAGGATTGAGGCAATACTTCAAAAAAACTTCTTAGAATTAATAAAAGGTAACCTATTTACAATTCACCCAGAGGAAGATAGTAGTATACAGCAAATTATATATATTTATCCTTTTTCCTCAAATACCGGTAGCAAGATCATCTTTACAGCAGTTTCCTCTTCAATCTATTTTTCTAATGATAAATTCTGTTTTCTTGGGGAGATATTTAATAATCTATTAAGTAATCTAATTGACCTGCATTATCAGCCAAGCTTTAATTACTTTGAAAGGATATCTTCTGATATTGATAAATACTTGAGATCGAATATTGATAATAAGCATTATGTAAATGCTTTCTTATTTAAATTTAACAAGCTGGAAGATTTTTTTGGCCATATGGGGATTCCTGCCTTATTAGAAGCATCAGCAAAAATAATAACTACCTTAAAAAATTATTTCAAAGAAGAAGATTCTAAATATTTTTCTTTATCACTTCAAGAGTATATTGTCCTTACTAAAAAAAGTATAGATGATGAGAAAATATTTGATATTAGTAATGCTGAATTTGAGTATATCGACATCAGTCTTCCTTATATAACAAAAATATTGAAATTAGAAAAAAATAGCACAATATATGATTTTTGGGAAGATATTTTTGCATTTGTAAATATATAAATATAACCTAAATTTGATAACAGATTAGATTTAATTTAAAATAATTATAGAAATAATCAATTTAGAGATGATTCATGAGAAGATATAATCAGGTTGTTGTTATCGGAGCGAGTGATGATAATTCATTCATTGATGAAGCCTATAAGATCGGTAGATATATTGCTTCCAATGGATGGGTTCTTATTACTGGAGGCAGAGGAGGTGTAATGAAGGCTGCTTCCAAAGGGGCTTTTGAAGAGAATGGAATTGTCATCGGTATTTTACCAGACTCTGACAGTGATTATGCAAATGAATACTGTAATATTGTTATACCAACCGGTATTGGATATGCAAGAAATATGATAAATGTTCTTTCCGGAGATGTTATTATAGCAATTGGCGGAAAATCAGGGACCCTTTCAGAGCTGGCATATGCATGGCAGTTCGGAAAGCCTATAATACTCAGCAAGTTTGCGCATGGATGGAGCGAAAATCTTTCAACAATGCAGATAGATGATAGAAGAGAAGGAATTATATATATTGCAGAAAGTTTAGACGATATATTTAACCATCTTAATACAATTTTGAGTTAAATATCAATTGAAGCAACCCTAAATATTAACCATTGTATGAAGTTTCAATATTCTTGTATAACAGATTAGCATAGTAATCAAGCTCTTCAGGTTTAGAAATCTTTAACTCTCCATTGATCTGTTGACCAATGTCATTTTTTTCAATGAATTCAATCCCAGTCTTTAATATCTGTTTAGCTTTATATCTATTTTCTAGTTTGTACTCCCTTAAAAATTCCTTTATATACTGTTTTGCAG
>JAXHTB010000038.1:0-16195 GCA_034190185.1 Spirochaetota bacterium
TTTATTTAAATGTCTATTAAGTTTCCAGTCATATAGAGAAATTTTTGCAGATTGTAATTATATAATGATAATATTATCATTATATAATTATATTAGAAATATAATAATAATTAAACCAATAGTAAAGCAATTATCTTACTTATTGTATACTTTTTGCACCCAAATTAAAAATTAAGCGATTTTTTAGTGACTATCACAATATTTTTCTTGTATAGGAAACATATAATTATAGAAATTATTTCTTTTTTTGTGACTACTAATCTATCTTTTAACTGTTTGAATATTTTGAATTTTTATAAAAGTGTAAAAAAGGAGATTAAGAGATGGTAGAGATTGAGGAAATTCTAAAACACTTTATTATCTTCTCCATAACTTAAAAATCTCCACATCCCCTTTTTAACACCTCATTTTAAATATAGCTGAGCAGTCACCATTTTTTAATATATAATAATTGTTTTAATTTTTTTTCAACATTAATATTGATCAATTTTCTCAAAAAATTACAAAAAGTAAATATAATTCCAATAACAAGTTAATAAGTTAAATACACTATTAGTTATTTTGTCAATATTGATGATTGATTAGTTATCATTTACTTATTAGTGATAATTATAAATATATTTTTTATTGACCGATATTTAAGTTGTAATAAATAATACATTGTGATGGAGTAATAATCATTATTGTAATATTAAAAGGGATATATTAAGATGCTAAAAATAGCGATCTATTTATATCTAAAATAGAGAAGACTTATATATTGTTAGTGGAATATCTTTAGAGTATTTGAAATTAAGTTGATCTTTTGTGTTTTTTTTTGATTAAATGTATACTTATTAGCTTCTTAACGAAAGATTCAACGAGTTTATATAGGCTCACAACATTTTGTCTCTGTTTTAATCTATACATAGATCTATAGCTGGCTGGTTCAGGGATTCAAGTGAGGTTATAGAGTTAATTTATAAGGGCTAATGATCCATCGCCATTACGATCTTTGAATCCTTTTGCGTTAAAGGTGCATAACTTGACAGTATAGGAATTTGCATTATTTCGTTTTTGTGCAGTTTTAAGATGAAAATATGTGAGAAAAGGAGATAAGGGAGATAATAGAGAAAGGAAGATGGAAATATTTAATATTATCTCCATATTTTAGCGCATCGGAATTTTGAAAAATTACAAGGACGTAATTTATCGAAATATTCAATTAGCGGCAAAATGAGTCATGGAGGGTTTATCTTTTAAATCTCCTTATCACCTTTGTTTCAGCTTTTTATAGCACACTTGAAGGGTGCTAAATTTAGAAAAGGTGAAAAAATAGATTATTATGAACGATGAAATTCAAATAATGGTAAAATTGCAGGACTATTGGGATAAGATTCAGGAAGGGAAGGATGAAATTGTAAGAAATGAAAAATCAATTATGTTTTGGAATAAAAAAATTGATGATAATAGAAATGAATTATCAACTCTGGAAAAAGAATTAAAGAATATAAAGAAAACTATAAATGAGCAGGAGATCGAATTATCACAAGGGGAAGATAAGGCTGTTAAATTGGAACAAAGAAGAAATATTCTTAAAACTGAAAGAGAGGTTAAGGCTCTCGAAATGGAGCTTGAAAAGATAAATACAAAGAAGAATTCCCTTGAAGAGGAACTAATTAGCCTTTTTGACTTGCTTGATGAGAAAGAGGTAAGTTTAAAAAGATTAAGAGATGAAGTCGAGAATAATAATGAGCAGGCAGAACATGATATTAAGAAGTTAAATCAAGAGATTGAGGATCATAATCACGTTATTGAAGAAAATGAAATTAAATATGAAAAATTAGTTGAACAATTATCACCAGATACTAAATCTATATTTACTAAACTTCTAAAATCTGCTGATGGAAAAGCGATAGTTTCTATTATTGATGAAACATGTGAGGGATGTAATTTTACTATCCCTACACACCTTGCTATTGAGGTCGCTAGTAATGATAAGATAGTAAAATGTTTTAATTGCGGTAAGTTTATATATAAACGGATCAAGTGATAATATCATTTGGTTAAATTGAAAATAACTTTAATTCAGGATGTACAAATAAGATAGTAAATTTTCTGTCTATAGTAAGTTGAGTCGATTTTATATTTTTTTTGCTCCATTGCTCTGAAGCAGTTTTTCTTTATTGCTGTTATATATTTGTACTGCGCTTATGTAATTAATAATTATTTTTAATATTGTTAAAGATAAACCATCTATCGATTATAATATATGAGGAGATGATGCTTTTAAGTATAGATAGAGTCTTGCAACTGCTTGCAGAGGGCAAGAGTGTTAGTGAGATTGCAGATATTTCTAAATATAAAGTAGATGATATTTGCAGAATAATTGCTGATGCAAGGAAACTATTATCAGAATTTAATAGGGGAAAATCGCGAAAGAAGTATATTATTGAAAAGAAGCCTCCTTCCAGATATGAGACCGATAAAGATGAGTATGATTCTGATAAAGATGTAAATGAAGAAGATTTAAAATTATTTGAGGGAGCTGAATTGTCAATAATCCCATTTGGCTCTTCACTTGTGATGTATATTGATGGCGCTTCAAAGGGAAATCCTGGCCCATCAGGGATCGGTATTGTTATTTATGATGTTGATGACAGACAGGTGGGGAAGGTGTCATCCTATCTTGGGATTGGAACGAACAATTTTGCTGAGTATTCTGCGCTAATTAGGGCATTGAAGATTGCAATATATTTTAAAACAAATGTGTTAAAAATTAGAACAGACTCTGAACTTGTAGTTAAACAGTTAAAGGGAGAATATAAGGTAAACAGTGATAAGATCAGACCATTATATAATGAAGCTGTGAAACTGAAGAAGATGATAAAGAATTGTAAAATAGATCATATTCCAAGGTCTTTAAATGATAAAGCAGATTATCTTGCCAATAGAGCTGTATCCTCTAGTTGAGAGTTAATTTTTAATAAACATTTTCAAAAAATTTTTTTCTATATAGGATTTCTTTCTATTATTGAATGAGGGAAAACAGCTTTTTGTATTTTCTAAATAAAATGAACCTAATTTATTTTTTTACCATTCTCTGCTTATTAGTATCTAATATGGAAGCAGAAATGTAAAAAGTAGTTATTACTCCATCTAAATCCTAATAGAATAAATGAATGTAATCTATTGATATAGTCATAAATTTACAGCAAAGTAAATATATTACCTTAATCTTCTGAGATATTTTATGAAATCAAACTGGGTTGTCAAAGACCTAAATGAAGAGATCGTTAATGAATTTTCTGCTGTATTTGGACTGAATAAATATCAGTCTTCTATACTCTATGCAAAGGGAATTTCCAGTTTGCCTAGTGCATACAACTATCTCAATCCAAAACTCTCAGCTCTCTATAGTCCTTTTTTAATGAAGGGAATGATCGATGCTGTTTATCGAATTAGAGAAGCAATCCAAAAGAGTGAGGGGATTGGAATCTTCTCGGATTCAGATCTGGATGGTCTGACATCTATGACTATCTTAAACAGCCTTTTTGACAAAATGGGTATTGAAACATTTAACCGGTATCCTGTCGGAGGAGAGGATTATGGCCTTAAGAACAAGATAATTGATGAATTCTATAATAATGGAATTCAGCTTTTAATAACCCTTGATTCCGGGATGAGTGATATTGAGGAAATCGCCTATGCTAAAAAACTTGGGATTGATGTTATTATATGTGATCATCATGAAGCTGGAAAAGTAATTCCAGATGCTCTAATAGTAAATCCAAAACAGAAAGGATGTAGGTATCCATTTAAGGAATTGGCAGGAGTTGGGGTTGCTTTTAAACTTTGTCATGCTCTTTTAATGAGTTATCTTGGGAATTTCAACAGATTGTTTCTTCTCATTACTAAGGATGATGATAAAATCATCCTGTTTTATATAAGAAACGGAATTATTGAAAAGATTAAAACTTTAGATAATATTTTTGAATTAAGGAGACAACAGGAGAGCTTAAAAAAACAGGATAATATACTCCTATTTGCTCTAGGTAAAGATGAAGATCTTGTAAGAAAGTTATTTTGTAATAATTCTATACATAATCTCAATATATTATTAGAAGATTTTTCTGATAATATAAAATCCAATAAATTAATTAATAATGAGCTCCTTAAAAAGATATTTAGGAAAAATAGTGATTTTGCTAATATTATATTTTCTGAGATTGAATATAATATCTCCAAAAAAATTAAAGATTACATTTCGTCAATAATCGGACTTGTATCTATCGGTACTATAGCTGATATAATGCCAATATATGGAGAGAATAGAATTATTGTACATCATGGAGTTCAATCGATAAGAAGGACTAAGCATCCAGGTTTGTCTCTACTATTAAAAAAAATGAGGAGTAATATATGCACAAAGGATATTGCATGGAATATTTCTCCCTTACTGAATTCACCTGGTAGATTTGGAAAATCTAATCTTACAGCGCAGTTCTTCCTTGAAAGAAATCCAAAAAATCTTCAGTTAATATTGGATGAAATAGGTAAAATAAATGAAGAAAGAAGAAAAATAATCTCAGAAATATATACTGGAATTGTACACAGCATTGAAAATGGCGAAATCTCTATTGGAGATGGTTTACTTTTTATTCAATCCGATAAAATACCTGATGGTTTAGTCGGATTGCTTGCTAATCAATTAACAAGGTTTGTAAACAGACCTGTTATAGTTGTCTCGCTTTTAGGAAATAAAAAAATTATCAAGGGATCTGGCAGAACCATTGGTAATTATAACCTTTTATCTGTTGTAGAACCCTTTGCTGATATGTTTGAAAAAATTGGAGGTCATCCTAAGGCCTTTGGATTTTCTGCTCTGCTTGAAAATATTGAAGCTATTAAGGAAAAGGTGGAAAGGGCTGCCGGGAAGAGTTGTAAGTTAGGTTATGAACATATAATAGATTTAGAGATTTCCCTTGATGCTGTGGATTTAGAATTTATCAGTGATCTTTCACTTTTTGAACCTTGTGGTTATAAAAATGAAGAACCAGTGTTCTTAACAAGAGATGTTAATATTAAAAAATTCTTCAGATTTGGTACTAATATGAATCATGGAAAGTATAAACTGGCAGACAGTCATATTGAAATAATTGGATGGAATATGGCAGATGTTATGGAAAAACATTTTAAGCACAGAAGGGCTGATATGATATATCGGGTTGAAAGAAATGAATTTAATGGATTCGTTTCTCCAAGAGTAATAATCCTTGATATCGATTAGTATATTTACGTAATAGTTTACCATTATCGGTTAATAGTTAGTGAATAATTCCGTTCCAGAATGTAGATTTCTCAACTTTCCATGAAAGTTGTAAGTGTATAAAAATCTTGTAAAAAATTTTAAACAAACGACTCATCTTCAACCTCTGATTATGTATTTCACCTCTAATAATATAGAAAATCGTAGTTGTTAAAGTATTAATTATATATCTATGTATTGTTTTTCAGGATTATTTTGAAATTATGATTTGACTTTCTAAGTTTTAAATTGTATTATATTTTAATATTAAATATAAAAATATTTCTGAGGGTTCTTTATGGACATCGATATAAATGAGAGCAGTGATAATGTAACTATTGTTGTATCTGGTGATATTGAAATGATGACTATCAAGGAGTTTAAAACAAAACTTCTTGATATTGGTCAAAATATCGATAAGAATATTGATATTGATCTTTCAAATGTTGATTATATTGATTCATCAGGTGTAGGTGTGCTCATTACTCTTTTGAAGCAGCAAAAAAAGAAGGGCAAAACTTTAAAAATCAATAAGGTTAGCCAGAAAGTATTAAATATTCTAAAATTAAGTTCATTATCCGATATTTTTGATCTATAGTTGTAAATAAATGAGCAATTATTTTTGTTTACTATATGTCTAATGATATTAAAAGAATCAGAGTAGGCACAGGATACGATGTTCATCCATTTATAGAGAATCGAGATTTAATTATTGGAGGAGAGAAATTTGACTACATATATGGATTAGCAGGACATTCAGATGCAGATGTTCTAATCCATGCAATTATTGACTCAATATTGGGAGCTGCTAATTTGGGAGATATAGGTTTGCTCTTTCCCGATAGTGATATTAAATATAAAAATATTAGTAGTATCAATCTCTTGAAAAATGTAAACAAAATTCTTATAGAAAAAAATATCGAGATACTAAATATTGATTCTATTATAATTTGTGAAGAACCGAAGATTGCCGGATATGTTAATAACATGAAGATGAATATCTCTGATGCATTAAATGGATTTCCTGTTGACAGAATTGGAATTAAAGGGAAAACTACAGAAAGGCTTGGGTTTGCAGGCAGAGGTGAGGGGATAGCAGCATCCGCAGTATCGTTATTATATTTATAACTGTTCTCAGTTCAAATATCCTTAATTATAACTAACTCCACTCAATCAACATCTATACTTTAATAAATAATCGTAAGTTCAATCAGCTTTCAGAAGGAATGATGGTAGAAAATCAATCAGTGCAATATAAACTCGATTGTTAAAATTTTAACCACTGATATACACGGATTGTCACGGACTGTTCGGACGGTTTGACTGCATAAAAATAATAGCATAATTCTATAGGGAAAATCAGTGCTTCATCCGTGTTAATCCGTGGCTAAAAACACACTATTTAATTTCTGAAAACAGTTTGAGCTTACAAATAATCAATTGTTAATGTGTTTTCAGGATAGCGCTTATGTTTTATAATTGATGTGTAAATCTGATCTCATTATGAGGTTTAAATATCCCAATTTTTAGAAAAATCTGCTAGTACGATTATCGCTGATTATGTCGCATTTGACTAAAATATGAAACAGAATCATCCTATATGATTGATTGAATTTCTGTTTATTTTTCTTTGGGTGGATTGTAATATCCAAGTTTAATTTGAGGGAAGTTTTTACGTATTAGTTCAAGAAGTTTTTTAATTCCTATTGGATTTGATTCTCTAAATCCTATCCTGTCCAGATAAAAGTCAGGATCAATGTTTAGGTTTCTTGTCTGGATCATGTTTACTGGAAATTTATGCAGAAAATTAAAGAGCGAGTTGACTTCACTCTCCATATCTGTAAAGCCGGGTAGAAAAAAGAGATTAATTGATACAAATATACCGGCTGTAAGAGCTATTTCGAGAGATTTTATAACATCATCATAGGTGTAGTTTACAGGCCTAAAATGATTATTGTAATATTCTATAGTTGGGGAGTTGAGACTGATTCGAATAGAATCAAGCCCTGATTTAATTAGCAACTTTACCATGTCCGGCAGCGAAGCGTTTGTGTTTAGATTTATTGTGCCCCTGTCAGTCTTCTTTCTTACAATATCAATTGCCTTGGACAGCTCTTTCCCTCTTAATAGCGGCTCTCCCTCGCACCCCTGCCCAAAACTGGCAACTGATGTATTAACCCTTTCAATGTGATGTAAAATGACTTCAGCTATCTCCTGAGCAGTTGGTTTGAAATTGATACGCTCTTGTGATTTAGAAAATTCTGATCCTTCCTGGTGTGATAAGCAACCAATACAATTTGCATTACATGAGGGTGAGGTCGGTATCGGCGCTTCATATCTGCCCAGGAAGAAATTCCTTGCGCATAAACATCTGTATTCAGTTGAGCAGTATGAAAGTTGTTTAATCAGACGATTTTCGGGATATTTCTGAAGCATGATATTTATCTCTTCCTGCAGCTCATTTTCGTTTTGATGTAATTCTGCGTCTGACCTTGGATCATTATCAACCCTTAGAGCAGGGGCGTAAAACTCGCCATCAATTATTACAAGACCAGTATATGACCATAATGGAAGTATTGGTGCATTGTTGCTATTAATATATGCAGGAAGATATGTACGTAGATATCCTGAGGTAAGGAAGGAGGACGCTGCCCATATCTCTTCACCATTGATAGAATTTGTAATATATTGAAAATTTTTATCCTTTTTATCGTAGAAGACTGGATATCGGTCCGGTAGTGAGAAAAGGACACTTCCGTATGGAAGCTTTATAAGGTCATTCTTATTTATCCTTACGAATTTTCTGCCAGTTCTAAAGGCGCCTTCCAGATTAGGATATTCATAAATATTTCCGCTTTTATCTGAAAATGCTAAAAGCATTTGTGTGGATTTAATTTTCATTTTTATATGAGTAATCGGAAGTAGATAGGAAAATCAGGCTGCAATATCAACTTTAATATGATTGTAGGTTTATAATAAATAAAAGCCATTTATAATTAAAAATCAGATTTTATTTATAAATTATCAATAAATTACAATATGAAAAGATTGATTTATTGATAATTCCTATGATATTATAATTCATGAAAATAATACAACATAAATTATTTAGAGTATCTTAGATAGTTATTATATTGAACGAGATGTTTTAATGTTGTTGCTGCCCTTACTGGGTTAGGAAAGATAGGAATATTTCTTTCCCTTAAATACTTAAAGCTCTCGGGCTCTTCCATAACGCTGGGCATCAGGTTAACGTAAATTAAGGGTTTATGTAATTCGTTAATTTTGTCCTTAATAATATTTAAGTTATTCAGTTCTTGTTCCTTGAGTGAATGGACCATATTTCGAAACTCATCAGTATCTGCATAGGATGTATTACCCAGCATTGACGAGAAGTAGTTGCTTGCACCTATACCTCCAAGGAGGATTACAGCATCAGTATTTGGGTCATCCATGATCATCCCAAGGCAGGAGAAAATAATAAGATCACCTGATGTTACTAAATCAGTAATGTCAGTTGGATTGCCGTAAGAGCATCTTGAGGGTAGCAGCGATTTTAGTCCTTCAGTAGTTTTAGGGGAGAAATTCGGAAGCTCCAGCCCCGCCCTTTCAGTGGCTTCAGCCATCATAACGCCGATGCCGCCGCCTTCGGTTATTATTCCAATCCTATTGCCCCTTGGGAGTGGAATGGATAACAGCGCTGATACAACATCGAACATCTCTTCTTCATCATAAACTCTGATAATCCCTGATTGTCTGAACATCGCTTCATAAATTTCATTTGATCCGGATAAAGCTGCAGTATGAGACTTCGCAGCTTTAGCTGAGCCCTGTGTGGACCCTGCTTTCATAAGGATGATAGGTTTTTCTCGGGTAATTTCTTTGGCTAACTCGAAAAAACGTCTTCCCTCCCTTAATCCCTCAACATAGGCGGTAATGATCTTTGTTTTTTCGTCTTTTGCCAGATACTCTATATAATCCTCCATATGCAGATCAGCCTCATTGCCATTGCTGACAAATTTGCTGAATCCTATACCTCTATGCATTCCTGTACGAATAACACGCTGCCCATATGTGCCGCTTTGTGAGAGAAAGGCAACAGGGCCTGATAAGACATTCTCCATCCATGCTAGTGTGGAGAATGAGGAATTGGTGTTGGTATGTCCCATACTATTTGGGCCTATAAATCGTAATCCGCCCTTTTGTGCAATATCAACGATCTCTTTCTCTATCATTTCCCCTTCATCACCAGATTCAGCAAGTCCGCCGGAAATAACAAGAGCCGCTTTCACTCCTTTTTCAACGCAATCTCTCATAACATCGGCTGTTTTATTTGGTGCAACAGAAAGAACAGCAAAGTCTACAGTATCTGGGATATCTTCTATATTCTTATATGCCTTAATTCCAAAAATATCTGATGATTTAGCATTGACAGGGTAAATTTTTCTTTTATTTTCCCCAAGTAACCGGCTCATAACTCCATATCCCCATGAACCGATTTTATTTGACGCCCCAATCACTGCTACAGAACCAGGATCAAAAACGTAATCAAGTGATTTTATTATTGAGGTTTTTTCAGTATGTTCCATATCCATTATTCTCTCCTGAATATATGAGTGTACAGTTTTTTTAAAAAAAATATGATATTGAACCTGATTTTAACAATTCTTTATATCGTAGATTATGAAATTAGTATTATTTTTAACAATTTTTTATAAACTTCTTTGACAGTCAAGATAAAAATTTGTTGAATCTACTATTTAAATATATTTATAAGAGAATTTATAAATTGGTCTTGTTTTTTATAAAATTTGGAAGAGCAAAAGAAGCTTTATGAATATCAGGATTGTAATATTTTAGTGAAGGTTGTATCTGGGAAATTCTATCTATATTAAGATCGTTAGTATGATGATATGCCTTTGAGCAAAATGTAAAACCGATAATTCCACTTGGGTATGTTGGTACTAAAGTGAAGAAATAGGCTGGATAAGTGAAATATTTTTTTGCAAATCCGGTAAGGTCTTTAATTAGATCATCATCATAAAAAAACGATTCGGATTGAGTAACTGCTATCCCATTATTCTTTAATGAATCATTTAACGATGAATAAAAATTTTCTTTAAAGAGCTCCTCAGCTGCGCCTATAGGGTCTGAGGAATCTACAATTATGATATCGTAGCAGTTTTTCCTTTTCTTTATGAATTCGGCACCATCCTCATTAAATATCGATACTCTGTTATCTTCAAAGGAAGAACTCATTGTTTGAAGATGTTGCTTTGACAATCTGATAACATGTTCATCAATCTCACAAAGATCGATTTTTTTTACTTCAGGATGTTTGAGTACCTCTCTTATTGTTCCGCCATCACCGCCCCCTATAACTAAGATATTTTCTGGCATAGGGTGAGTGAACATCGGCACATGTGTAATCATTTCGTGATAAGTAAATTCATCCCATTCGGTACACATGATAATACCATCTAGAACAAGCATTCTGCCAAAGGGTTTGGTCTCGTAAATTTCTATTCTCTGAAATTTTGAATCATATTGTTCAATTAGTTTATTTATTTTTATTTTTATCGTCCGACCCAGCTCATATTCGAGCTTTTCCTCAAACCATAAGAGAGATTCAACAGGCATTCTCACCTCTTTCTAATTACTGTTTTACATATTATTTTCTTAATAGAACATTGATTGAGTAGTTGCTACCTTTAAAATAGCTAAGTGAGAAATGGGCAATTACTTCAGGTTCATAATATTTACAACTAAAAACGTCTATATATGAGGTGTTTGTATAGTTTACAAAATGGCCAGAAATTAGGGATGTTTCAATAAGTTGAACCATGGAATATCCTTCGACTTTTCTATCTTTCCCGAAGTGAACAACCTGTGTCTCATTAAAACGCTTCATTCCTAAAAGGTCGCAAAGCTGGATTACGTATTGTTTTATCATTTCTTTATCAGTTATGATATCGTGATCACAATGATAAATATCAACACTGCTATATAATCCCCAAGCATCACAATTATCAAATTGGTCGTTTGTGGGAATCATCTTATGGAATTCTTCTTTCTTTAAGGCAACCTGCATTTGCTTTCTCCATTAAAACCGATCTTTGTTCTTCTTTAAATATTTCTGGTAATATTCCTCTTTGAAAATTAAACACTGAAGATCTTTCAGATCTGAACTCTGTTTTTATATAATCCAGAGCTGCTTTATAATCAAAATCTCCGCATGTAAAGATATCTACAGCGACATATCCATATTCCGGCCATGTGTGGATAGTAAAATGTGATTCAGAAATCACAATAACTCCGCTTATACCATGAGGTGAAAATTTATGAAAAATATGCTCAATAATTGTAGCTTTAGAAATTCTGGCAGCATTTAGCATAATTTCCTTAACCTTTTCGGTATTGTTGATATCTACCTTATTACAGTCAAATAACTCAACTATTACTTGAGTACCAAGACCTTCCATGTTTAATACCTCATCACTGAATAAATCGTCACTATGCAAACTATTTATAAATCAGAATTTAATTGATATATTATGATAAAATAATCATGGTAAGTTATTCCTTGAAATTAAACTAATTCATTTTTGAGGTATATATAATTTATATATAAAGATGTAATATTATTAACCAATGAAAGATATTGATATATAATTGGATTTTTGTCTCTTTGATGAATTAGTAATTTTCATTGAAACAATTTGGATATGTTTTTTAATAATGGAGGAAATATATCAAGTATATTTTTTCAATTTCTTATATTTTTTTTTAATTGATATACTAACTAAAAGAAGAAAAAGAGTGGGTCAGCAATTTATATATCCAATATTATGATCTATGCCTGCTTTTATCATTTTTACATTACAAATTTTTCCTGCCATCTCCTTATTTTTAGAGGATTCTTTTAAGGAAATCCTAATATAATTATCACTAACGGCACTGAATCCATTTTTATTTCTATTCTTCTCTATAACAGAAGATATCGATTTCCCCTGAAATTGGGTTCTGTATTTAAGTGTTAAATCTGCCTGAATCTTTCTTAATAGTTCTGATCTATCACGTATAACTCCAGGTGGGGATGTCTGCTTCATTTTTGAAGCAGGAGTGTTTGATCTAGGGGAGAATGTAAATTGATGAATATAAGCAAATTCAGATTCTTTAATTGTTTCTAAAGCTGAACGGAAATCATCTTCATCCTCGCCTGGAAATCCAATAATTATATCTGTTCCTATTGAGATATTCTTATGCTTTGATCTAATTTTGTTTATAATCTTCATATAATCCTTAACACTATATGGTCTTTTCATCAACTGAAGTATTTTATCTGATCCAGATTGAAGAGGGATATGAAGATGAGGGCATACCTTTTCGTTATCAAAGACCTCAATTAACCTGTCTGTTATATGATTTGGCTCAAGAGAGGTTAATCTGATCCTGTACTGCCCCTTTAGTTTTGTGATTTTTTCAATCAATTCAGCAAGTCCAGTCTGTTCATAAATGTATTTACCTATAGTTATTCCAGTGAAAATCAATTCTGGACAACCAGTATCGATAAGCCTTCTTGCATGTTCAAGAATTTCATTACTACTTCGGCTAACAGGCTTTCCCCTGACAGATGGAACAATGCAGTATGTGCATTGTCCATCACATCCATCCTGAATCTTGATGTATCCCCTTGTATGAAATAAAGGCGATGGGTATTCTTTTTTCATGTTGTGTTCAGAAGATATATTTGAATATGATTGAGTTGTCTTAGATGAATAGGAGGAATTGATATGATTTATATCTGATTCAGATTCTTGTTTTCCTATAGTGAGGTTAAAGGATTCGCTGAGTTTATTGATTTCTGAAAATATTATATCCTTTTGATTATTTCGAAAGACCATAAGAACCTCATCCATATCTTTTAGCCCCTCTGGATCTCTTTCAGCAAGGCATCCAATTACTATAGTTTTTCCGCTTTTTGAAAATTTTGATCCCTGACGTATGTAATTCCTGCATTTTTTATCACTTTTATCTGTGACAGTACATGTGTTAATTATTACAACATCTACCTTGGTTCCAAAGGGTTTTGCTATCCATCCATATTCTATAAACCGGCTTGCAATAACAGATGATTCATATTGGTTTAATTTGCATCCAAGAGTTTTAATAGAGAAGGTTTTATACATTTCATTTAGTTTAATTATTGATCTGAGCAACAATTTTTATTAGAGGTCTTTCCATTCCAGTATCAGCCTGAATGAAGGATTGTATGATCTTATTATGAAGGTATCTGGTTGGTCTTACGAATTTTATTAAATATTATTACAATTCTGCTAATGGCTGTAAAATTTGTCATTATAGACATTAACACCATAACAACTATCATAGGATATTCGGTTGTAATATTATATCCTAATAGAATTAGCATGAGGAACGGATGCAGTACAGAAACTATAGAGATTAGAACAACCCTTTCAGGTCTCTGCATTATCCCGCTGTTTGTTGTTATTCCAATGGCTTCGCCTCTGGCTTTAGCGTAACTAATCAGCTCGGACCCTATAAGGGTCATAATAGACACAAAGAGCATGAAAAGATTATCTTTAAAATGCAGAGCTATTCCTAAAATTACAATACCATCACTATATCTATCTGCGCAGGAGTCGAAGAAGGCTCCTTCTGTTGTCTCCATATTAGTTAATCGCGCTAATCTTCCATCCAGTAAATCCATAGTACCGCAGATTATTAGAATCCATCCTGCTAGCGCAAAATTTCCTTTATAGAAGAAATAACCAGATAAAATAGCTATTATAAGAGAAATTCCAGTTAAGTAATTTGGGGTTAATCCCACCGCCCTAAATATATTAGTTAATGGAGTTGTTAACCAGTACCAGTATTCCCTAAGGAAGACTCCGACAAAACTTCTATGCATTCGTTTTAGAATTTCAGGATCATTTGGCCTTTTTGGATAAATAAAAGCAAAAATAATGAATGAAATTAGTATAATACCGTTAATAATTATTAATGGTAATAATGATAATATTATCTCGTTCTGTATCATTGTAGTTTTTTATTTTAGGATATCTTCTTTAGTATATAAACTGAAAATATGATTTAAATTCCAGTTGATCTGAATCTATTGTGCTGTCAGATAATTTTGTTACACAGAGAATTATATTACTCTGTGGATTTAGATAGATTATCAATTCTTTTACTATCTTAGGATTACACGAACTTAATAATGATTAAGTATTGATATATATAATAGTCAATCAAATTATTCATTTAATAGATATTTCAAAAAGATTTTTTTGCAATTTAAAGTATAAAAAAGAAAAGAGATTATTTATCGAAAATTGTTGATTATAAATTATCCATTTGTAAATTATATCAACCTATTATAAAAAAACAATCATAAATATTTTAAAAACTGTATATAGATACTATATCAAAATTGAGAAGGATAAATCTTAATTGTCTGTTTTTTTGGCCATTTTAATAGCCTTAAGAACATCATTTTCTGAATAGATATCATTAAGGCATATCGGTTTTGTAAATGATTCACCAGCAGGAAAAACAGCAAGAAACGGTATTGAGTGGCTCCCTAATATTGAAAGCAGTTCTTCTGCAATTCGATTTTTCCTTGTAAGGTCGGCAATTAATAGATCAATTTTTCCCTTGTTAATTTTTTTAATTACCTTTGAAGTATATAATGATGTTTTTTCAACAAGTTTGCAATTGGGACACCAGTCAGCAGTAAATTTAACAATAGAAATTTTCCTGCTGTCTCTATTTTGGTATAGCGTCTCGATATTAAATTTTTTCTTGAATGGCATTGCTATCTCTTTTTCAGTACTGTAAATATAGTGAAAAGAAATATAATATCCAATAAAGAGTATTGCCACTAAAGATATTTTTGAAATTATTCTTTTGCCTTTTGATTTTACCAAAGTGCCAAATCTTCCATACTGCCAAAAAGCAGTTGTAAGAAATAAAAGAAACCAGAGGGTCGGGATAATTAAATTATGCTCTAAGATTGATATGAGATATAAGGTAGTACCTACAAGAAGGAAAGCCATAATCCGTTCAAGAGTGAACATCCATTCTCCTGGTTGAGGTATGAATTTCATAAGTCTTGGATTTGATGTTAGAATGATATACGGTAGTGACATACCGATTCCTACACTTATGAATATTATAAAAATAATTTGCGGAGGTTGTGTCAGCGCCCATGCTAGCGTGCCACCTAGAAAAGGTCCGCTGCATGGTGTCGCAAGCAGTGTTGCAAGAAATCCTTTTATAAATGCATCTGTATATTGATTAGATTTATCCTTAGATAATCTTCCTGCAAAGGCTGGAATATTGATTGTGAATAGATTGAACATCGATAGCGCAAGTGTGAAAACGATTGCTATCATTGTTATTAGGAATATTCTCATTTGGAAGAGTTCTCCCCATTTGTATCCCAGGTATGCCGCAAGAAACGCAAGGATAACAAAGGTAGTTAAGATCCCTAAAGTAAATGTGAATCCAAGTTTTGAGAGCGTTTTTTTATCCTCTCCAGCATGTTTAATCAGAGCCATAATCTTAAGGCTAACAACTGGTATGACGCATGGCATGAAATTGAGAATAAATCCCGCAAGCAGTCCATAAAAAATAGCAATAAAAATATTAGAAATGTTTTTTTGAGCGATGTATATTGGTGTAAACGATGATATCTCATGATGTTTATTTTTTTCAGGTTTTCCTTTCCCCTTATATTTTGTAGTTTGTGAAGATTTATCAAATACTGATAACTGATTAGATGATTTACCAAGTTCTTTTGATAATCGTGGAATAACATTGATTGTATATACTATTATAAAATCTTTGGGAGTGCATGAATTAGTATTGCATAACAGAGATTCA
>JAXHTB010000380.1:0-3778 GCA_034190185.1 Spirochaetota bacterium
GTTCAGTGTTGGATTATACAAAAATAGATTTAACAATATCAGTAAGTTTGGTAGTAATATCTATATTTTTCTTAATACTTGGCATTTGGAAATTTTTTGGGATGATTTTTTAATCATATTTAAGTTAGTAATTTATATAAGGAGTTTAATATGGGATTATTTAGTATTTTTAAAGGAAAGATGCTAACTTTTGCAGAGGTTAGAGATTTAATTGTTAGTAAAAATTTTCAGCAGTTAAATAAAATATCAATTCAATCCTTTTCAAATCGTCATAGATCAGGAGAGACACCAGCATATTTTGCAGTAGAGAATGGTTATAAAGAAGCACTAAAGATTATTACTGAACGTGCGCCAAATGTCCTTAGAATTCAATCCGCAAGCGGAGCAACTCCTGCATTTATTGCATCAGAGAAGGGAGATAAAGAGTGCCTTCAGATTATTTCTGAAAAAGCTCCGGATACACTTACAATACCTACAGCTCGTGGTGTTACACCTGGAGCAACACCTGCATACGTTGCAGCGGAAAAGGGGAATTTAGAATGTTTGGAGTTTTTGTTTGAGAAAGTACCTGAATCATTAACTACTCCTGAAAAGATGGGAGAGACCCCAGCTTTTGTAGCATCAAAAAGGGGACAATTGGAATGTTTAAAGTTTCTCTTTGAAAAGGTGCCAGAGTCATTAAAGACACCGAATAATAAGGGTGAAACACCAATGTATGTTGCATCAGAGAAGGGTGAGTTAGATTGTTTAAAATTTTTATTCGAAAAGGTGCCAGATACTTTAATAACACCAAACAATGAGGGGGCAATACCTATTTATATTGCTGCTGGAAAGGGGCAGAAAGAAGCCTTAGAATATTTATATAGTAAAGATCCTGATTCTTTACTTAAGGCTAATAATAATGGAGCAACTCCTGCTTTTATTGCTGCTGAAAAGGGAAGATTGGAGTGCCTTAAATTTATTGCTGAAAAGGCTCCGGAAACTATTAAGATATCAAATAATACTGGAGCGACACCTGCATTTATTGCAGCAGAAAAAGGAAATTTTGAATGTCTGGAGTTTATAGTTAGCATTGAGCCTGATCTTATAAAAGTCCAAGATGAAACTGGAGCAACACCTGCATTTATCGCTGCAGAAAAGGGAAGATTGGAATGTTTAAATTTTATTATTGCAAAAGCGCCGGAAACAATACCGATTGAAAATAATAAAAAAGCAAATCCTTTAACTGCAGCTTCTATCAATAAGAACAAAGAATGTGTTGAAGTCCTTAGAGAAATATTAGGAGAAAATGAAGAATAAATAGTATTTTTTGTTATAGTTTAAAGAGGGGTTTAAATTAGCCCCTCTTATGAATTTTTTTTATCAAAGAGGATAAGATCATTTATTATTCCCTGTGCCGTTTTTCTTCATCTATAAAATGAATTTGAATTAAAAGTTCCTAATTAAAAATTGACTTTATTTAGCACCAAGATAACTCATGGATGGTTTATTTTATAAATCTTAAATCTCCACATCCCCTTTTATTACACCTCATTTAAATATAGCTGAGCAGTCATACAGAATATATTTTTTTCTATTATTAGTATTAAATTTATACATTTATCTTATAATGTTTATATATTTACTCTAAATATGAGTAGTTACAATTTTTTAGTAATTTATAATTTCTTACTTGATTACTTTTATTATTATATTCACTATCTACTTTAATATAAAAGTATCCAAATATAGATTAGGTTTTTTAGCTGTTATGTATATAAAAGAAGAGATAAAAAGGGTAGCAAAAGATAAAAAAGCAATTATATTAGCACATAATTACCAAAATGAAGATATACAGGAAATAGCTGATTTTTCTGGAGACTCCTTAGAACTTTCACAAATAGCTGCTACAAGCAATGCTGAAATTATTGTATTATGTGGAGTTCACTTTATGGCAGAATCAGCAGCTATATTAGCGCCTGATAAAAAGGTTATTATCCCTGATATAACCGCAGGTTGCCCAATGGCAGATATGGCTACACCAGATGAGCTGAATAAAATGAAAATGAAACATCCGGATGCTAAGGTAGTTACATACATCAATACATCTGCTGCTGTTAAAGCCCTTTCGGATATATGCTGTACATCATCAAATGCATTAAAAATAGTAGAAAGGGTAGATGCTAAAAAAATTATTTTTGTTCCGGATAGGAATTTAGGTAGCTATGTGAAAAGATTTACAAATAAGGAGATAATACTATGGAAGGGTTACTGCCCAACTCATGACCTATTTACAAGAGAAGATCTATTAACAATTAAATCGAAATTTCCTGATGCAATTGTAATGGTACACCCTGAATGCAGACCTGAGGTTATTGACATTGCTGATGAAGTACTTTCAACTGGCGGGATGGGCAAATTCGTTGCAGAAACTCGACATAAAAAAATTATTGTTGGTACTGAAAAAGGGATGATATTCAAACTTAAGTCCATTGCGCCTGATAAGGAATATATTCCGGCAACAGATTCATTTATTTGCTCAGATATGAAGAAGATCAATTTTGAAAAACTGTATAACTCTATTATAAAAGAAGAAACTGTATTAACTGTCAGCGATGATATTGCCCAATATGCTAGAAAATCGCTAAGTAAGATGCTTGATTTGTCGTATTGATCACCATGAAGGTGATTATAATTAAACCTGGGATAGAAATAGTCTCATTATCTTTTCTTATAATGTGCTTTTGCTAGTTTTTTATTATAGGGACATTATATTATGCGTAGAAATTTCAATTGTTAATAGAAGTAGATTTCTGCAACAGTTATTATATAACTATCTGATTTTAAGGAAAAAAATTTGGAAAAAGAAGAAATTATCAAAAATAAAATTATTGATAAGGGAAGCTCCCCAAATGGTTTTTCTGATTCCCCAAAGCAGGTAGATGTGGATGAGTTTACTGCTGACTTTGATAATACTGATGATAAACCATTGAACATTGCAAAGATACGAGATAGGACTTTTAATAAAGAGCTTAGTGAAATTCTTGCAGACATTCGTTCAAATGAATTAGAGTATAACGATGATGAAGTAGCCCTTGATGAGATTACTGAAATGGAGTTGTTAAAGAGATTTCATGAACTTTTTTATAAAGCTATACATCTAGATAATTTACAGAATGTAAACACAAGTAAAAATCCATATCTTTATCCAGATATTTTTTTAGAAGATGATTGTGAAAAAAAGATAGCAGATGAGATGAATAGATTATTGTATCCTGAATTTGCTATTTTAGCATATAATCCAAAAAAAAAGTGTTATTCTCCAGTTCATTTCTATAGTGATGTCCTAGTTGAGGATAATATAGCAGTTTACACATCCGAAGAACTCTATGCTCAGATTCTTGTAAATAGATGTGGAGTCATTATTGATCAACAGACTATTACAGACAATATATTCTTAAAAAAAAGATTTTCTTCAATAAGTGAGGATCAATCACATTATCTTTTATATTTTGTATCCTTTCAAAATATTCTAAAAGAGATCTTTGATGAAATGAATTTATCAAATGGGAATAATCAGACGAATTATCGCTTCCAGATCCTTATGATTATATTAAAAGACAGCAGGTCTGAGGATATTGTTGAGGTTATTTATAAAAAAATAAAAGATAATCTTACATTTTACTTTCTTAAATTGGAGAATAAATTATTAAACAAAGTAAATGAATTAGATTTTGAAGATCCAAATATTATTTATAACATATTTGTATATATATATCAGATACTTCCAACTTTTTCT
>JAXHTB010000381.1:0-3777 GCA_034190185.1 Spirochaetota bacterium
GCATAGTCAAGATAGAAGGGCCGGTATCAAACGTATATGAATCAATACTTTTTTTTTTGGCCTTACCTCCTATTGATGAACTCTGCTCATAGATATCGACATGATATCCCAATTGTGCGACCTTGACTGCTGCACTCAGCCCCCCAATTCCGCTTCCAATAATACAGCATCTTTTTTTCATATTACCTTGTTCTCTTTAGATTATATGAAATTAAATCCTGAAGAACCAGCTTGTCCTTATCTTCAAGTTCCAATTCTGATAAAAATTCCTGGGCCTTAAGCTGGTATTGATTGTAAACAGCTTTTATAATTTCATGAATATGATACTTTTCCATGATATCTTGAATAAATCGGATTGTTTCTATGGTAATGTTTTTATTTGAATTAATATTTAGAAAATTTTTTCTTTCATCTTCCGTGCACAATCTCATCAATGTTGTGTAGTACAGTGTCTTTTTGCCCTCTTCAATATCAGAACCAACCGGCTTCCCAAATCCATCCATATTACCGAAAAGTTCCAGCTCATCATCTTTTATCTGGAATATAATTCCCAAAGCCTCACCAAATTTCTCCATGATGTTCAGTTCTCCTACAGGGAGTGATACAAGCATTCCTCCCAGGCATAACGGTAAAGAGAAGGAGTAGCGGGCGGTTTTATATAAATAGAGCTGACATATATCCTCCTCTGTAGGATCTACAGGTGAATGACTGAAATAAACGTCCTGCATCTGTCCCAATCCAACAGAAGCAAATTCTCTGCTTATAAGTTCTAAGATCGAGCTCTTATATTCGCTGTTTACTGTTAGAGAGCTTATCAAGATAAAACCTAAGAAAATACACATATCACCTACACAAATCCCCATACTTGATCCAAATGATTTAGCGTCGCTAAAATCCCGGCTTTCTCCAAATTGTTGAAATTGATAATGCATTGCTGGTAATCCGCGGCGTAGTTTGTCATTGTCCATAATATCATCATGAATCAGCAATGCAGAGTGAAACAGCTCTAGTGCAGAAGATATTTTTAGCGCATTTTCATCTATAGGATGCTTGTACAAATCAAGTACCAATAGCACAAGAGATCCTCTCAGCAACTTTCCATTAGATGAATATCTTCTTAATCTTGTAATCAGATCATCACCCCAGGAATTGATTGAAGAGAAATGATCTCCTTGCTGATTCAGGAATTCATTAATATACTCTTTTATCTGATTTGTATACTTCTCAATTATCTGTTTCAAGTAACCTCAAATAACAATACTATTTTTTATTATAGCATAAATGATTCTTAATATAGACGGCTTTACTTTCTTTTTGTATACGATCAACGGCTTTTTGTATATTCTCATTGCTGTCCATTTATACATATCAGCAGAAGTTTTTATGGGTATCAGATATCGGTGTGGTATATATTTATATCCATCCTCAGCAACTGTCTGCCATTCCAGATATTGATTTATCTGTTTCTGTATATACTTTGTAAATATCTCAATATTTTTCAAAACATAGTCTTCATCCAGGCTCTTAAGCAGTGAATTGTCTAAGGGAAGATATGTTCGATTGAGATCATTGTCTTCTTTTATATCACGAATAAAATTTATATACTGCATAGCCCTACCAAGATGCCTCGCATTATAATATGATTCTGTCTCTAAATCCATGATTGAAGACATCATGAGGCCAATAACTTCTGCTGATCCATAGATGTATTCCAGACTTTCATCCATATTGAGATAGGTGCTTTTGGTGATATCCATTTCCATTGAGCGGAAGAAAGAATCAACCCAGGCTATATCAAAATTTTTGCGATTGGTTAGTTCAACAAATGAATCAATAATAATATCATTAGAGCTGATGCCCTTAAGCGATTTATAGTACTGGTCTTTGAATTGATAGAATTGTTCAGCCTGCTGGGGTAATTGGTCCACAAAATTGTCTGCTTTTCTTACAAAACTGTATAAGCTGAATACATCCTTCTTAACCTGAGCGGGGAAAAAAATACTGCTGTAAAAATACGTTTTGCTTCCGCTTTTAAACGTCTGGTATATAGTATTATTAATTGTATTATTTTTTATCCTCATCTTTGCTCTCCAGAAATTATTTCAGATACAATCTGCGAAGAAATTATGACCATAGGCATACCAATACCTGGGTGGGTATAATGACCTGTATAATATAGATTACAGAGTTTTCTGCTTTTATGCGCAGGTCTGAAAACCGCAGATTGAAATAGAGTGTGAGCAAGCCCCATTGATGTACCGCGGAATAAATTATATTTTTGGATGTAGTCTTTATGGCTGAATATTTTTTTTAATTTAATGTTTGGTTGTATCTTTTGTCCTGTCAGTTTTTCGAAATGTTTTATCACGTCGTTAGACAAAGCTTCTCTTTGTGTTTCTGTATCCGGTAAGCCGGGCGCCACTGGAACTAAGATAAAAATCGATTCCTTGCCCTTTGGTGCAAAACTTTCATCGGATTTTGATGGCGCTCCTACATAATAACACGGTTTAGTCGGCCAAACAGGACGATCAAAAATCTCTTGGAAGTAACGGTCCCAATCACTAGATAGATAGAGATTGTGGTGGGCTATGTTCTTTATCTTATTGTTGAGCCCCAAAAAGATTAAAAATGCAGTTGGCGCAAGTGTTCTCTTCTGCCAATACTTTTGGGTGTAACTTCTGTGTTCCGGTTCTAAAAGTTCTGTTTCAGTGTGATGGTAATCACATGCAGAAGCTAAAATATCACACGGTATATGGTCTTTGTCTGTTTTTAAGCCAATAATTTTCTTGTTTTCAACAACAATTTTTTTTACACTTGTTTCAAACAGGTAATCAACACCATACTCTCTTCCCAGTAAATAGAGAGACCTTGGCAGGGTGTAGATTCCGCCCTTGGGGAAGTATACTCCCTCTGTAATATCAACATGCGACATCAACGAATACAATGCTGGTGTTTTGTTGGGAGAACATCCAAGGAAAACAGTATTAAACTCCAATATCTGTCTTGCTCTTAATTCTTTAAAAAACTTCTTTGCATATGAATCGAGTGAATGGAAAATATTTAACCGAATACCTTCAATGACTAATCGCCTGTTAAAAAAATCTTTTATAGATTTATAATCTTTATATAAAAATTCTTCTATTGCAATATTGTATTTATATTTAGATCTGGCAAGATATTCCTCAATGCGGGATTTGCCATTTTTTTCTAAGGATTCAAATACCCTCTTGGTATGTTCAAGGTCATTACGTATATCTATATAATCATCTTCTTGAAAAAAAACCCTGTAAGATGGGTCCAGTCTTTTAAGAGAATAATAATCAATGCTCTTTTTGCCAAACAGTGAGAAGTAACGATCAAATATTTCCGGCATCAAATACCATGTAGGACCTGTATCAAAAGTAAATCCGTCTTCCTGGAATCTGTTTGCCACGCCACCCGGTTGTTTATTGTTGTCTACAACCGTTACATCAAAACCCTCTTTCGCCAATAGAGGAGCTAGCGACAAACCGCTAATTCCAGCGCCAATTATTACTATTTTTTTATTTTTGTTTGACATATGGTAAGTATATATAATCATATTATTCTCTGAAATGTCAACAATTTATATATGCTTAATTATTTAAATTAAAATTTGAATTTATTAAAAAAATTATTTTTCTTATCATCATTGCTCATATCTGTACCTCCATCATATTATATTAATAATTGAATTTCGGCCCTCTTCATCTCTACATTCCTTTTTGAGGTTTTCCCAATTTCATCTAAGGGCATCGG
>JAXHTB010000382.1:0-3774 GCA_034190185.1 Spirochaetota bacterium
GGAGAAAGGCGCTTGAAACTCACCCAGACCGCGCAAGGTACTTCAATGTAAGTGAATTGGAGATGTCTGAACGATTTAAAGAAATAAATCTTGCATATGAAAAGTTGAGTGCATTTACAATGAGTAATTCATCCTTATTTCATCATAATGAAAAACACTGCAAAAGTAATTGCTATAAGCCTAAGCCTGAGTATCCTTTTGGAAAAAGAGATAATAAACGCAATTATTCCTCATCAAAGTATAATAATTCCAGTGAAACAACTTATAGGAATGATAAGGGATTTAAAGATGTATACTTCAATGGTTCACTGCCCAGGATAGAGCTTATGTTAGGTCAATTCCTTTATTATTCAGGCATTATCTCCTGGGAAATGCTTATAAACTCTATAGTGTGGCAAAGACGTCAAAGGCCATTATTTGGAGAGATTGCTAAAGAATGGAATATTTTATCTGAAGAGGACATATATAATATATTAAATAGAATTAAAATAAATGATAAGATTGGTGAATATGCTCTACGAAACGGGTATATAAATCAATTTGAACATATGGCAATAATTGGAAGACAGAGGTATTATAAGTGCCCTATTGGGAAATATTTTTTAAACAATAGAATAATAACTATAAATGACCTTGAGGACAAGTTGATGGAACAGTATATTCATAATTATAAAGTGAAAAATAAGAGAGATTTTAATTATTAGTTTGAGCTTATCATTATTCTATTAGGTCAGTGCTCATAGTAAATAATTCATCATTCTCAATATCCTTCATAAAATGTGTTGTTATATATTCATCTATCTCAGGAGTTAAATTTAACGCTTTCATATATTCCTCTTTTTGTTGAACATCTCTATCTGAAAACGATTCATCTGATAATATTCTTGAATAGAGGTTAGCAAGAGCAACAATGAGGATCATTTTTTTATGGGCTGAATCAACACTTGTAGAATGATGCTGATATACAGTATCAATTAACTCATCAGGGAAATTCCATTTCTCCAAAACGATTTTACCCACCTCAGCGTGGTGATATCCAAATATCTCTTCTTCAATCGATAGGATATCCTGTTCGGTTTTATTGCAGAGGGTTTCTAAAAAACCTTCATAAGCTTCGCTGTTATTTATCAGAAGTATTATTCTTCCTATATCGTGAAGCAAACCTGCTATGAATATCTCTTCATTATACTGATCCAAATTCAGGCTTGTTGAAATATGTCTTGCTAAAAAAGCTGTAAGCACAAGGTGACGCCATATCTCAATTTCTGAGGATTTTGATTTATACAGTTCAGAGGAGGATTTAAGCCTTTTTTTAGATTTTCCGAAAATATTTGAGGCACATACAAGTAATACAAGACTTTTAATGGTCTTAAATCCGAGAAGTGTGATCGCCTGTTGTATGCTTGTTATCTCTTTTTGCCTTGCATAGAGCGCTGAATTTGCCACTTTAAGGATTTTAGCTGTTAGAGCAGGGTCAAGAAGGATAATATTCCCCAATTCTTTAAAACTGATATCCAGGTTATCCTCTTGCAGTTTAATAATTTTTGTTGCTACCTGCGGCATTATTGGAATATCTTTTAATTCTGTCTTATTATTCATTAGTAAACTCCGATACTTATAGGCAAAATCAGTGTTTCATCTGTGATAATCCATGGCTAAAAAACATACTATTTGATTTCTGAAATCAGTTTGAACTTAATTTTTTTTTCAATTGGATTTTCTGTATAGATGAATTTGTAAAATTGTTATTAGTTTATATTAAAATACTACAGTCAAGTTTAATCAGAAAACCGACTTTTAAGATAAAACGAAGTAAGAACAAGATATAGAAATAGTAACAGTATTAGCTTGTTCATATAGATCGGGCTTTTTATCTTTTCCCTATCTGATATAATTACAGGTTCACGAGTCCTGAGTTTTTTCAGTGAATTCCTTATATCATTCTTATCGGCAGCTAAAAAAACACCATTACCTATGCGTGCAAAATTTTGCAGGTACTGCTTTCCTGCTGGTAAAAAGGCATGTTCATTCCATTTTTTCTCATGATAATTAAGAAGTTGATAGTTGTCGATCACTTTATTATTTTGTTTTATAACAATATTGATAAGCATACTGTCTGATTCTGAAATTACATACGATTCCCCTAGTCGAACGGACACTGTCTTCTGTACAGAGTTGTCATAGTTTATGAATTTTATTATAGCATATACATTTTTCATATCTAATGATGTTAGTTTTCTGTTAAATGAAATTCTATCTCCGAATATATTCACAGGCATAGGAGATATTCCAAGGATATAACGCACCATCGATTTTAGGACAGCCTCATTGGATAGACCTGAATCAAAAGAGAAACGCCAAAAAGAGTCTGTAAGCACTGCAAGCACTCTGGACTTGCCTATTAATCCACCAGTTATTAGGGGAAGACCGTTATTAGTGCTGAAAAAAACATTGCTCCAATTATTGAGTTTTACCCTGTTTATACCTTTAAATGATACATCTTTTATTGGAACAAGTGAATCAAGAGAAGTAAGCATCGAAATATTTTTTGGTACAACTGTGTAACTCCTATTATCCCAGTTACTGCTCATGAATGGGGAGACAGGCATGATTTTGGAAAAATTGTTAAATGAAAAATCAGAGTAGCTGAAGGACTGCGCTCCTCCAATAACAAGAAGTCCTCCTCCTGACAATACGAATTTAACAATATTATTGATATAATTTGAAGACAGAAAAGTAACTAATCTGAAATCATTTATAATTATAAGGTCGAAGTTATCAAGCTCACTTTGAAATAACTGATCAGTTGGGAAAGGAATAAGGCTTAGTTCGCTTGATTTGGTTCTGTTTACCTGTTCCATGCCTCTTAGAATGTAGAATGATATCATATCAACACCTGGTATATTCTGCAGTCCTCTTCGAACAAATGCTGTATCCACAGATGGGTGACCGCTTATATGCAGTGCTCTGAATCCTTTATGAATTCCTTCAATAATTGAAAAATCCCTGTTATTTTCACGAATAGTTTCGCGGGAGTCTATAGCAATAGACGCTTCTAAAAGAGCCATGCCTGAATGTTTTAGAATAAGATCAAAGCTCCCTTCCCCATATCCCTTTTTCAGATGAACATGGGTTGTGCCTATGTTTTTGCCATTAAGACGAAGTTCAACAGGTACACCTTCAAGTTTTGCGCCTGTAAGACTGACCGAAAATGTGATCTTTTCCTTAGTGTATTTTGGCAAAAATCTTGGCACATGTATAAAGGAGACTGATTTATCAAATTTTTCCATTCCCAATTCTGTTTGAAGATAGACTACATTTTGTGGATAATCCCCTGCTTGAATAATCTTCTTGTTCATCTCAGATATTGCCTCTGTCTCATTGCCATCAGTAATGATAACAAGATTTGCAATTTCTTCATCTTGATAATTTTGAGAAATGTAATTCTTTATCTTTTTTATAGATTCTATCAACGCTGTTGACTCAGCGTTTTCTGGGCCCAGAACACGGCTGGAGAAAGGGATGACATCCAGATTATAGCTGTCCCAAATATCATCAGCAATATCGTAAAAGCTCTCTGCCTTCAAATCAGAGCTTGCAGATACGTCGAGCGCGGCAACGACCACTCTTCTTGAGGCTCCTGTTTTAATGTTATAAATTTTATATTCAAATCCAAATAGTATAAGAAGAAAGCATATAGTAAGAATGCAGGCGCCAAAGGCCCATCTAGCCTGCCATCTGCTCCAATTAAGTCTTAATATATATATGGAAAAA
>JAXHTB010000383.1:0-3770 GCA_034190185.1 Spirochaetota bacterium
CCTCCATGGTCTAGAAAGGAGGAGCCTATTTCTAAAGTGACATAAAGATGCGCAAAGGCGCGGGCAAGACATAGTGAAAAGGACTCTCTGTAAGAGGCTTTCCTTGCGACATCCTCAGCTCTTTCACAAATTACACTGATATTTTCTATCTTAAGATCTTTAATTACGCTTTGAATAAAATCTGCCTTTTTGCGGTTGGATTCAATTAGCACTCCTTTTGTCTGTTCAAAGAAGATGGCAAAGGGGATTCCAGGTATGCCGGCTCCGGATCCGATGTCGGCAAAAAATGTTCCACGTGGAACATTTTTTTTGCGAAAAGGATCGATGCTTCCGATGATCAAGGTTTTTGCAATTTCTTCAACACACTTGATGCCGGTTATATTGAATTTCTTATTTGTCTTAAAGATCAGTTCTGTATAAAGAAGCATCCTGTCAGCTTTTTGACTGTCCAGCTTGATCCCCCTTTCCAGCGCCAATTTTATTATCGTGTCCTGGTTCATTTTTTCTCCTTTTCTTCTGCATAGACTCAATGTAAAACATAAGTATTGTAATATCTGAGGGATCGACACCTGTTATCCTTATAGCCTGACCAAGTGTCGTAGGCTTGATCAGCGCCAGCTTTTCCCTGGCTTCGTTTTTTAATCCTTTTACTATGCTGTAGTCAAGGTTAACTGGAATTGAACTATGCTCCATCCTTTCCATCTTCTTTATTCTTTCCATGTCCTTTTTAATATAGCCCTCATACTTAATTTCCATCTCAATTATAGCTGCAAGTTCATTATCAATAGGTTCTAGGATAGTGTTGACAAGTATATCTTTAATTCGTACTTGAGGACGCTTTAGCAGATCCTTTACTAGTATTTTGCCGGAAGATATTGTTTTACCCCCCTCTCTTGCTAATATATTTTTTATTTTATCATTAACAACAACAGGCGTCTTTGAAAAATCCTCAATATATCTGTCTATACATCTATATTTCTCCTCTGTTCTTTGGTAAAGTTCATCAGAAATGAGATGGTTCTCGCGCCCATATTTCATCAATCTCCTGTCAGCATTATCCTGACGTAAAAGGAGTCTGTGTTCCGCTCTCGATGTAAACATCCTGTAAGGCTCTTCGGTTCCCTTTGTCACAAGGTCATCAATTAATACACCGATGTAGCCCTCTGAACGCTTTAATACTAGAGGATCCTTCCCCTGTATCTTTCTGCATGCATTTATTCCGGCAATAAGTCCTTGAGATGCCGCCTCTTCGTATCCTGAAGTGCCGTTGATCTGACCAGCATGATAAAGTCCTTCTACCCTCTTTGTTTCAAGAGATGGTTTGATTTCTGTAGGCGGAACGAAGTCATATTCAACCGCATAGGCAGGCCTCATCACCTGAACATCTTCAAGACCTGGAACTGTTTTTATCATCTCAAGCTGAACATCTTCAGGAAGCGAGCTTGAAAATCCGTTAACATAGTACTCCTTTGTATTTAAACCTTCTGGCTCAAGGAAGAGCTGATGTCTTGGTTTATCTGAAAAACGAACAACCTTATCCTCTATTGACGGACAGTACCTTGGGCCAATGCCCTTGATCATGCCGGAGAAGAGCGGTGAGCGGTATATGTTTCTTTTTATAATATCATGAGTTTGCTCTGATGTGTATGTTATCCAGCAGGGCACTTGTTCGCATTCTATTTTTTCAGTAGTATATGAGAAAGGCGCAGGATTTTCATCAGGCTCTTGAATATCGCATCTGCTGAAGTCTATTGAGTTCCCATTTACCCGAGGCGGGGTGCCAGTTTTCAAGCGCAAAACCGGAAATCCAAGACCTCGCAGGGAATCAGAAAGTCCATCTGCAGAGAAGTCGCCTAGTCTTCCGCATCTCTCATTGTATTCGCCAATATGGATCAATCCCTTAAGAAAGGTTCCTGTGCAGAGTATAACTGCCTTTGCGTAATGCTCCTGATTCCTTATTGTAGCGACTCCCTTTACTACATTTTTTTCCGTAATTATCGACTCTGCAATGTCCTGTATAATGTCAAGATTCTTCTGCTCCTCTAAAATCTTTTTCATTCTAAATTGATAATCCTTTTTATCTGCCTGAGCTCTGGGCGCCCAAACAGCAGGGCCCTTGCTGCGGTTTAACATCTTAAAGTGTATGCCGGTATTATCAATATTTTTTGCCATCTCTCCGCCAAGGGCGTCGATCTCCCTTACAAGATGTCCCTTAGCAAGTCCTCCGATTGCCGGGTTGCAGCTCATCTGGCATACAGTATCCAGATTGCCAGATATCAGCAATGTAGTATAACCTATTCTTGCAGATGCAAGGGATGCCTCAGTCCCGGCATGTCCTGCGCCTATAACAATTATATCGTATTCCTTTTTCATTTCTTAGCAAAAAGTTCCTTAATATGATAATTCTTCTATAATAATATCTAATAAATATATAAGCATTTGTTAGATTTGACAGAAGTATTCAAAAATATTTCTTTACATTATCAATATTTTTGATTTTGATATCAATGAACTTTTTTACATAATTAACCTAAAAGGGGAAATAAAATGGAATATATGAGGATTTGGACTGAGGTAGACATAAAAGGGGTTGAAGAGAAGTTAATTATTGTAGATGATTTGACAGGGCATTGTCCAGGATGCCATGAGATCGGAATTAAGATGGAAAACCTTACGAATTGTCCAAAATGCGGCAGGGAGTTTAAGTATATAACCTCAAGAAGCGCTCGCGGAAGCAGTAGTCAAGATATGGTAAAGCGAATAAAGAAAAAATTGCCAAACCTTATCTTTGTGGATATAGAAGATTATGAAAGAATAACCGCAAAGAAAAAGGGGGAAGAACTCTTTAAGGGGATTTAAGTATATCCTGCAATTAGAGTTTAGATTTAATGATGAAAAGAATAGATTTACATACTCATACAACAGCATCTGACGGTATATATTCACCAGTAGAGTTGATAAACTATGCAATGAAAAATAATATAATTGCTATGGCTATAACAGATCATGATACAGTAAATGGACTTGAGGAGGGTATGGAATATGCATCCTCACTTAATTTCAATCTGATTCCGGGGGTTGAATTCAGTATTGACTATTCAATCGGATCTTTTCATCTGGTTGGTCTTAATATAGATTACAAAAGCGCGATCCTTCTTGAAACGCTTGAAAGAGAGGAAACCCTAAGATTAGAAAGAGCAAGTAAAATTGTTAATGAGCTATCCGACTATGGCCTAGATATATCATTTAATGAAGTCTTAAGCAGGACAAATAATAGAAATATTGGAAAATCCCACATTGCCAGAGAAGTAGTGAGTAAGGGTTACTGTAAGGATATTTATGAGGTTTTCCAAAACTTTATGGTGAAAGGAAAACCAGGATATGTAGAAAGAGAGAAGTTATCCGCAAATGATGCAGTCTCAATTATAAAAGAATCTGGCGGAATTTCGGTTATTGCTCATCCGTCATCGTTAAATCTGGATTCTGTTAACGCCTTTGAGAATATTGTAAAAGATCTAATAGCGCCGGGACTCTCCGGAATTGAGGTCTATTCATCAATGAATAGTATTGAAGAAATTGAACTTTATAAAAAGATTGCAAGAGAGTATGATCTTTTAATTTCCGGAGGCAGCGATTTCCATGGTGACAAGGGCGAAGAAATAGGATTTTATGCAGAAGGCAGGGCAGTCCCTTTAAGCATATTGAATGAAATTGAAAAACATATATAAATTATACTTGTAATACAACATGTATTGGCATGAAGATAAAAA
>JAXHTB010000384.1:0-3751 GCA_034190185.1 Spirochaetota bacterium
TGGAAATCGGCTAAAGGAAGTCAATTGTGACGATACATTTAAACTGAAATTTGTATATGATACACAGGGTCGAGTTATTGGTATTGCTCATATGCCCGTTAAATGATAATTGACTTATTGATAGGAATCAACAATAGAATGGTTTAAAAAGTCATCGGATAACATGTAATAGGTTATGAATTATGATCCAATACTATTTCTGTTCCAATGCCTGCATCTGTAAAGATCTCAAGTAAAACTGCATGCTCAATCCTTCCGTCAATAATATGCGTCTTTTTTACTCTGTGCTTAAGAGCTTCAAGGCAGCAGTTGACCTTAGGGATCATTCCGCCGCTTATCTCATTACTGGCTATATAGTTTGGAACCTGCGACATTGTGAATGAAGACACAAGTTTTCCTGATATCTTTACTCCTTCAACATCTGTTAAGAGTATCAACTTCTCAGCGCCTAAAGCCTCTGCTATCTTACCTGCTGCAATGTCAGCATTGATATTGTAGGTAATTCCATTCTCATCAAATCCGATAGGGGCTATAACAGGTATAAACCTGTCACGATCAAGCGTATCTAACACCTTAGGATTAACATTTTTCACAGACCCAACAAGTCCAATATCGATCTCTTTTCCTTTTTCTTTGTGATAAATTCTCTCTGCTGTAAGTAGACCTCCATCTTTGCCACTTAAACCAACGGCCATGCCTCCAGCCATATTTATATTGTTCACAATTTCCTTGTTAACCTTACCAACCAGAACCATCTCTACTATTTCCATAGTTTCATAATCAGTAACCCTCATTCCTCCCATAAATTCACTTTTTTTCCCAACTTTTTCAAGAAGTCCACCAATTTGAGGACCTCCTCCATGAACAATTATTGGATTGATGCCTACATGCTTTAATAAAACCATATCCATTGCAAAAGATTTCTTCAGGACTTCATCAACCATAGCATTGCCACCATATTTAATAATGAGTGTCTTGCCATAGAATTCCTGGATATATGGAAATGATTCAATTAGGGTTTCGACTTTCTCTATATATTTTTTCATAGTTTTTAATATAATGCAGTATTAAATAAATTGTTATCTTATCCTAGGTATACCTTCTTAGATACTTGAATAGAAATATTTTCGTGTAAGTCATCAGGTTCAACTGCAATAAGAGGAGATATTTCAATAATATCTATCTCCTTTGGCAATTCTATATTTCTACTGATCAGCCACTTCTTATGCAGATTACTCATCTGCTCCCTTGCAGAATCTGGAGAATCAATGCCTCTGTTGTTTTTGACAGGCGCAAATTCCTCCTCGCGCAGAGTTTCAAAAATAATACTCTTTTGAGTAAGAGGTATGGAATCAAATATAAATTTTTCAAATTTTACGCCATTAATTTCTTTATAGCTTTCATGATCAAATGCTTTTATTTTTTTTCTTGCTGTATGATAAGGTAGGGATATATCAGAACCTGAAGTAATTTCCTCAATATAGGTAACCTTAAAAAGATGAATAGCAATATTCCCCATACAGAACTTTAATTCCCCATTATCATCTTTTTGATTCTGCTTTTCAGTAGTCATATCAGAATACTCTACTACACCAGTCTTCCCATTAGCAAATTTAACAAATAAACCGACCTTTTCATCTGGATCGGTTTTTTTTACAGCCTTACTTGACACATCAGAGTCATATAGAATATGAAAGCCTATAAAGGCAGGATCGATTATTTTTACAAGGGGATTGTCAACCTGAAAACAGGTAATAGTTTCAATTCCCCTATTTTTCATTTTATCAAGCACACCAGATGATGACAGCGCAGAAAGGCTTCCACCGTGTCCGTCTGGATTCATAAAGATACTGTTTCTGCTTTCCAATATTAGCCTTCCATTCTCATCTAGTGAAGGTATAAGATTTTGAGAAAAGAATAGAACGTCATCGCTATTAAGTCCGAAGTATCTATTTTCCTTTAGAAAACTAACAGTTTCATTGTGGTTTTCCCTTGATGTCATTATAATCCAGGGTATACGCACATTATATTTCTCTGAATAGTGTAATAGTTTCTCTGCAAATATCTGAAATATGGTTTTGTTGCTTATTGGTCCGATAGGGAACATCCCCTTTGGCCCTTTAAATCCAAGCCTTGTGCCTTGCCCTCCAGCTACGAGTAGAGCAGCAATATTTTCATTCTTTATATATCTGATCCCTACATCCCTTGCTCTCCTATATCGCTCCTTATCCTCAGTGGTTTCAGGATATTTAACATACTCAGCAGGCTCAAAATCAATAACAGGAAGTGAAGTTCCTTCTCTTTGAAGAAACAATCTATTCATCAAATCAAGATCAACACCAGAAAGCTGAACCAGAAGACTTTTTTTCTCTTCATTATTTAACTGTTCCCAGTATTCAAAAACATGATCCTGGTTAAATCTGTAAACTTCTTCAATAACATCATCAAAATGTTCAAAAGTGATCATTATAATATCCTTAATATGATGATTGTTTCATCACAAAACCCTATATGCTATTATCAAAATATTCTCTCTGTCTGAGTATGTAGTGCGATATTAAATTGGGTAATTAATAAATTAAAAATATTTACAAAAAAATGACTATAATTGAAAAAAAGGATGATCGACAAGATCATCCTTTCTGTTCTCAAGTATCCAGGGTTTAATTACTTCATCTCTAATTATAAAGTTTGAACAATGATACTCTATTCACCTGATTTCATATTTAATTCTTGTTTCCTAGCAAGAAGATGTTTATAGTATCTTGAATAGGTCTGTTTGTCCTTGTCTAGCACTTCGAGCTTGCTGTTCAATTCATCTGCTGAAAGCTTGTTAATTTTTTTATTCTTAGCTTTCTGGGATGTTGAAGCCTGTTCAACTGACTCAGCCTTTTCAGTCACTTCATCTTGTATGTTTTCCTCTTCAGCCATATAACTTAACCTCTTGTGATATAATATCTTTTTATTATTTGTATTTTCTAATAGTATTATTAATAGTTGGAGGATCTATTTAATTAAAATCCATCTTATTCTACTTATGTAACAGGCTATAAATTAGAATGTCTATTGTCAACAAGAAAATTTACTGATATTGTTCATGAATGCTATTCAATTATCACTTTTGCAATATACGGATGCTTAGAATCTGCCTCACCAAAATAGAATTCTTCCTCATTAATCTCAATAGCGTCATTGTATGCCTCAACTATACCCACAACATGAATTATAAAGGCAACAAGGAATAACAAACCAGATATGATTATCTTGGATTTGCCCTCGCCACTAGATGAACCACTATCCATTGATGCATATAGATAATATCCTGCACTGGAATAGCCAATTAGGGAAGTCCCTAAAATTGCGATCCCTTTTAGATCCTGTCTTAAATAAATATGCCCTGCCCCTGGTGTCATCAGAGAAAGTAGACATGCAAGACGCGGATCCCTTTTCTGCTGAAATCTGTCAAAATCCCTTCTTTCCTGTGTTTTTTTGCTAAATTCATCATAAATGGCAGGCGAATCCTTCTTCTTAGCCTTCCTTGCCTGCTCTGCAACTGTAATTGAATATGCTGAAGGTATCACATAGAAACTCAACACAAAAATCGCAAGAGATATTATTGAAATAGTCCTAAAATATTTTTTTGAATTATTCATAGAATTAAATCTAATATTTTTTCTTTTCAGCATCAGGAACTCCAGAAAAAATCTCTATTTAAACTTATATATATGAACAGCTTCTTATCTAATCAAAG
>JAXHTB010000385.1:0-3730 GCA_034190185.1 Spirochaetota bacterium
CCGGTGGTGAAGTTATGCTGGATGTATAGGTTAGGGTAACCAAGGTTCTTAAGGTGCGCCAGCACTGCATATCCAGGCTGATTCCTCTTAAGATTATATATAAGAAAGGGTTATATAGGTAGTCCGCTTTTTATTGAATTGAATAAGACCAATAGGGACAGCATATCTGGCTGGCGTTCTAATGCTGAGATGATGGGTGGAGGAGCGCTTTTTGAGGGAGGGATTCACTGGGTCAATGCACTTGTATCTTTGGCTGATTCACGCCCTGTAAGGACGCTTGCTCTTAAACCAGATGTAAAATACGATACAAATATCCCTTTTGAAGATTCTATTATGCTTTGTGTTGAGTTTGAGAATGGAGTTACAGGGAAAATGCTTCATTCATGGAGGATCCCAAATCCCCTGAAAGGGATTGGATTGTCAAAGATTTACGGTACTGAGGGAGTAATCACATTTGAGAGTAATGGTCTTTTCGTTTCTGTTTATGGAAAAAAAAATCGAATTTCCTTTACTAATCCTTTTGACTTTCTTGGATTTAAGGCAATGCATAGGGCATTGATTGAAGATTATATATCTGATAAAGAATGGCAGCCCACTATAGAAAGGATAAGAATAGAATTAAGCCTAATTGAATCAGCCTACAGATCGATTAATACAAGGAAATTTGAGAATATATAATGATAATAAATATACTACTACTTATTTTATCAATACTATGCCTGTGGTATGGAGCGAATTATTTAGTGGAATCAGCTAGCAGGGTTGCTGTAACTTTGGGTATATCTGAGCTAGTAATAGGATTGACAATTGTTGCTTTTGGCACTTCTGCCCCTGAATTTGCTGTGACTATAAGTGCAGCTATAAACGGATATGCGGACATATCTGTAGGGAATATTGTAGGATCCAATAACTTCAACCTTGGTTTTATTCTTGGATCAGTTGCTTTAATAAGGCATATTCAGGTTTCTCCAAAACTCGTGTACAGGGACGGCATTTTTATTATTTCTGTTTCCTTACTTCTTTTTTTATTTTTTTACGATTATAAATTGACGAGATGGGAGGGAGCAGTATTTGTATTGCTATTAATCGGTTATCTTTTATTCTTATTTTTCAAAAAAGAATCTATTGAAGAAGGAGTATCCCATGAAAAGGCAGGTTATAGAGATATAATTATTTTACCTGTAAGCATTCTTACTATTATTGGAGGAGGTCTTCTGCTTGTTCATTCTGCCACCAATATTGCGAGAATTATTGGGATATCTAACTGGATCATTGGTGTTACGATTGTTGCTGCAGGAACATCAGCACCAGAGATGGCTACTTCACTTGTTGCAGCAATCAGGGGAAGACATGGAATTTCTGCTGGAAATCTTATTGGGAGTGATCTCTTCAATATCCTCGGAGTTCTGGGTCTTGCAGGTATTATTCATCCATTGAGCATAGAAACTGATGCATTTAAATCTCTTATTTTGTTAATAGGAATGGTAGTTCTGGTTGTTGTTTTTATGAGATCCGGTTGGAAATTAACACGTAAAGAAGGAATAATCCTTATTTTAATAGGTGTAATGCGCTGGCTGTTCGATATTCTTCAATAATCGCAGTTAATAATCAATTTTAGTCGTGAAATGAAAGTAAAAATTCTTCTTTTTTTATTCTCTCCAATACTGTCAATTCATAGATTATTGGTATTTAAACGATTTGAGTAGCTGAATTCAGAATCGATATTATTCAAACAGTTATTTTTTATCCCTATTATTTGACTCCTGCAATTTTTGTTTTTATATTTATTTATATGAAAACAAGTACAAAAAAACCAATATGGTATTATTGAATATATCATAGATTGTAAATAAAGGATGTCAAAAAATTTTCTTTACATAATAATTACTCCTTTGATCTATGATCAATCTCTTTTTTTTAGTTGCGTACAAATTTCAAATAACTGAATTATTTTTTTATAATCCTTTTCTAACTCTGCTTGACAAATTAATACATTTTTTTTATTTTTGGCTGTTTTTTAAGTAATAGATTTGCGTCTCTTCAGACAATATCCAGTTTTTGTTTGATGCGATGTGAAATGAAGTTTTTTCTAAGCTGTTTGATTAAAAATAATTTTTAGTCAATATATATAGATCTATTTCGGAGGTTCAGTATGGAAATTGACAATCCATATGATGTGAACAGCGCAGAACTGATTGTAGGCATTCCATCTTATAATGAAGCGGATAATATCTCTTTTGTTGTTGAAAAATGTAATGAAGGTTTGCGCAAATATTTCCCAAATTATAAATCTGTAATTATTAACGTAGATAACAATTCACCCGATGATACTCGAAGTGTTTTTTTGAATTCAGTAAATACTATTCCTAAAATATATATCTCTACACCCCTTAACGTAAAGGGCAAGGGCAATAATTTTTATAATCTATTTAAAGAGTCAGTCAGGTTGAGAGCTAAGGTTATAGTAGTTGTAGATGCTGATATTACAAGTATCACTCCTGAATGGATTCCTGAAATGATAAATCCTATTATAAAAGACCGATTTGATTTTGTCACGCCACTCTATTCACGAAATGAATATGATGGAACAATTACTAATAATATTTGCTATCCTTTAATTATGGGTATTATGGGCAAGGATATACGTCAACCGATCGGCGGGGATTTTGCTTTATCAAATACTCTTGGAAAGTATATATTAGACCAGACATGGCACGATACTACACGCCAGTATGGAATAGATATCTTTTTGACATTGAATGCTATTATTGGCAATTTTAGGACTTGCCAGGTAGAATTAGGTGCTAAGATTCATAAACCTAGCGCCCCAAAATTAGGGTCCATGTTTACCCAGGTTGTTGGGACTATGTTTGAGACAGTTTTGCAGCATAAGAATAGCTGGAATAATTTAATAGAGGTGGAAGAATTGCCTCTGTATGGTAAAAATAAATTCGCAGAACCGCAAAAATTGAGCGTGGACTACAAGACCATGAAAGAGATTGCAATAAGTGAATTCATCAATAACCAAGAAATTCTAGTAAAGTATTTATCATCAGAAATTTATTGTGATCTGTGTAAGATGTTTAATTCAGGGAAAATAGATATCAATATGGATCTGTGGACAATGCTTATCTATGATTTGCTTTATGCGTATGATATTTCAGTGGATAGAGTAGAAATAATTGAGGCTATGAAGCCACTTTACTTTGGTCGTGTTATAACATTTTATAGGGAAACTCTGGATATGGATCATTATGCATGTGAAGTAAGGATTCAACAGCAATCGAGACATTTCTTTAATTCTCGTAATTACTTAATAAATAAATATGAAGATAGCAGATCTTTTTCTGTTAATTGAATAATAAAAATGTAGTTTTAATCTATCTTTGGATTAATAAAACGCAGTCCCAAAATCGTATTTTCTCTTGACAAAAGTCATGATGATCGATGAATTTACGCGAATGATACCATCTATTTTGCTGATTTTATTGTAGACAAGATCATTGAGATCCTCAAGTGTTTTTACAACAAATTCAGCATTTATATTAGTATTGCCTGTAGTCAGCACAATATACCAAATCTCTTTAAATTTTTTAAGTTCTTTTATCACCTTGTCGATTTTTTTCATCTCTACATGTATATATAAATCTCCTGCAATCTCAAAACCCAGCTTAAAGGGATTGCTAACAGCTACAATTTGAATATAATCTTCATCAATTAAACGTTTTAG
>JAXHTB010000386.1:0-3721 GCA_034190185.1 Spirochaetota bacterium
CCTCTTGCAACAAGTTTCATAAGTCAGCTCCTATATAGTTAAATGTCAAGAATCGTTACAACTGTTAAAGTTATTAGCCACTGATATACACGATTTGTCCCGGACTGTTCGCGCGGCTCGTCTGTATGATAATAATATCATAATTCTAAAAGGAAAATCAGTGTTTCATCCGTGTTAATCCGAGGGGAAAAAACAAACTATTTAATTTCTGAAAACAGTTTGAGCTTACCAATCCTTTTAAATCTGCGTTCATCTGAGGCATAAAATCACAGTTATTCGACATCTTAAGTATATGTATTTTGATATATCAAAAATGTTCTAATCACTGATACACAAATTAATCAGCGTACTATAAAATGTAAAGGATTTTATCAAATTCCATACAAGCATTATACCAAGTTCAGCAAGCTAAATAGGATCAGGTAAAAACTCTAGCCAATAAATAACACCGTCTATTTTCTTAATATTTATCAACCCCTTAAACACTTTACCATAGAGTTGAGCCTTAATGTTATCTTCATCAATCACGCTTGCTTTATAATTCCCGTAATCGAATATCTCAATCCTTCCTCTATTGCAGCTTATTGGTCCTTCATAATTGAGATATTTCTTTCTATGATCCTGTATTCTAATAGCTTCAATCCTTATGCCGTTTAGTAAAAGCTTTATTTTATCAAAGGGCACCTGCCATGTCAAAAGGATATTGCTGTATTCAATCATAATGTCATAATGATCTGTTCCGTTTGTATGATGGTGTATTACAAATTTCATACTACATCAAAATCAATTCTTATAGTATCGATTTCAATACTTTTAAGCCTAACAACTATCCTGTCCCCTACTCTGAATCTTCTACCAAGTTTCTTGCCAACTACTGTAAATTCATCTTCTTTAACTAGATAATAATCATCAGTAAGGAATCGCAAGGGAACCATCCCCTCAAATGGTCTATCAATTAAAGAAACAAAAAATCCACTTTTAGATATACCACTAATTATTGCGTCATACTCCTCCCCTATGCAATTTTCCATCAAACGACATGAAGCCAGTTTTATCAAGTCTCTTTCTGCAGCTTGGGCGATTCTCTCCATCTCTGAGCACTTCTGGGCAATTATTGCCAATTCATCTTTTGTATAAGGAGGTTGGGAACCTTGGCCAAGGCTCTTTAGACATCTATGCACTACAAGGTCAGGATATCTTCTTATTGGAGATGTAAAATGTGTATAATCCCTGAATCCTAATCCAAAGTGCCCAGTGGATTCTACTCCATAATAAGCCTGCATAAACGATTTCAGCACAATAAAATTTACTACTTGTTCAAATTCATTCCCAGCGACCTTGTCTATTATCTCCTGAATGACAATTCCAATGTCGCCCTTTTTTCTCATATGCAGATTTAGAGAACTTAGAAAATCCCTCAGAACTTGTCTCTTTTCTTCTGGTATAGTCTCATGAATTCTGTAAATGGACGGAATATTCTTCTCTCTGAGAGTTCTGGAAACAACTGTATTTGCGCTTAACATAAATTCTTCAATAAGAATATGACTTTTTAATCTTTTACAATATTCAATATCCTTAACAACATCATCAATATAGACAATCTTATAATCTGCAAGCGTCAGGTCTATTCTTCCCTCAGAAAGTCTTTTCTGCTTCAGCAAATCCGAGAGTGTGTACATATCATTCAGAAGCCTGCTCAATTCTGTTCTCTTTTTTTGTAATATTATGTCAGAAGCTTCATTATAGGTCAATCTTTTGTCTACTTTTATTATACCACTGTTGAAAGCGCATTCTAACTCATTTCCTTCCTTGTCAAAACATATCTCTACAGATAATACTAGTCGGTCCTCTCCCTCTTTTAAGGAACAGTAATCATTTGAAAGAATCTCCGGAAGCATAGGGATAACACAGTTGCCAAGATAAAAGCTTGTAGTTCTCCTTAAGGCTTCCTTGTCCAACATCCCTCCGATCTTCACGAAGTCTGAAACATCTGCAATATGTATATACAACCTATATTTATCATCATCAAACTCCAGAGAGACAGCATCATCAAAATCTTTTGCATCTTCTCCATCAATTGTTATTGTGTAAAGGCTCCTATAATCCTTTCTGTTTTCAGACTTTATGTTATTAATGCTTTCATTAATATCACTCAGCTCTTCATAATCTTCATGCTGTTCTGGAAGGGAGTGTTTGCAGATTATCCTTTGAACATCATAGTTCTCATCAGGCAGAAAAAATCGTACTATTTTACATTCTTGTAATCCAGAGTGATATCTGTTACATAGTTTTACTATTGCTTTATCACCAATATCAGGATCGATATCCTCTTCTGATTTGTTCCCATAAACCTCAACTTCACCTGAAGTATCGAGCAATTTGAAAAAGATGCGTCTGTTAGTCTTTCGAATTACTTTTGCAAAATACTGTTCCCTTTCTCTTTTAATAATCTTGTTTACAATTCCCTGGAAATAGTCCCTATTATAACTAGTTATTCGGACTTCCACAAGATCATTATTATGAGCTTTGCCAGTATATTCCTTTTTAATTATTATTTCATTTCCGTCCTCAGTTCTCAGAATTCCATTTCCAGAAGAATTTATTTTAATAATTCCCTGCAAAACAAAATCGACAGATTTTGTATAGCTTTTCTTATTTTTAGTCAGATATCCAATTGCATAAAGAGCTTTAATGGTTTGATCTATTTTATCTACATCACGGCTATTAAACCTTTTACTTGTTTTTTTCTTTTTATTAGATTTTTTTGCAAGTAGATCATGAGCAATTCGATTTGCATTAAATGATGTTTCTTGACTATCGATATATGAGATTATTCTCTTTGAGGATATTGACATGATATTTAGAAGATATTACATAAATCAGTTATCGTTATTCGATTTACTTTCTTCTTTCTTTCCCGTATCGTCATTAATTTTCTTCGATTTTGAACTTTCGGATTCATCAATTTTTTTAAGCTTATTGATCTCTTTTCTGTTAGCTTTAATAGAAGACTTAGTTCTTTTAACCTTTGCTGTAAGCTCTTTTAATGTTTTTTCATTTAGATTAAAGGATGTTTCTCCTTTTTCCACTCTCTCTATTATAAATTTCCCAATCTCAGTTTGGATCTTTTCTATATTATCTTCAGCCTTTTTAATATCCATAGATAATTTTGCAATTCTTGAATATCTTTCAGTATTATGTACAAACTTTTCACTAATATCGAAAATAGATTTTTTTGCATCTTTTATTAAACTCACTATAACCTCCTTTTTTTTTATCCATAAAAATGGACTTGGAAGTGTTTATCATATTTCTTTTTTTTGTAACTACTCAGCTATCTCTTAACTGCCTGAATATTTTGAATTTTTATAAAAGTGTAAGAAAAGGAGATAAAGAGAGGGAAGAGATGGAGGAAATTATAATATACTTTTATTATCTCCATAACTCAATTATCTCCACATCCCCTTTTTTTCACCTCATTTTAAATATAGCAGAACAGTCACATTTTTTTTATGTATTGGGGATTGTAGTTTATTGATGATACTTTTATATAATGTCATCAACCTATTTAACAACATATACTGATAATGTGCATTGTCAATAATAAAATTCCTTTAATTTGATTCATATCACCCACAATTAAATAATTAAAATAATTTTATAGTTGATTATTATATACTATAATCTATAATCATTTAAAAACTGTATATAAAAATATTTA
>JAXHTB010000387.1:0-3713 GCA_034190185.1 Spirochaetota bacterium
GTTTGATTTAAGAGTATATTAAATCATCACTTAACATCTTGCTCTCGCCTCCAATTGGTTAAAGATATAAACCTTCCAGTTTCTTCTTATTATTCCCTTCATGTTACTCGTTATACGATACAGTTCCTTCTTTTTTGGCCGGAGCCTTTCTCCAACCTGTAATCGGCACAAGTTTTCCCTCTTCCGGGTTTGCTCTATATAGCTTACAATAATCCAACCCTTTGTGATTAGTTGGACTAAAGGTGATTGGCCCAACAACTCCTTTAGTATCATAATCTCTAATGGTTTCAATTGAAGTTATCAATTTCTTAATATTGATCTCCTTCCCGGACCTCCTTATCCCCTCATAAAGCACAGTGGAAAAAATCCAACCAGTAGTATAGAATCTGTTTCTTCCAACTTTCCCAATGTCAGGTTTATACTTCAGGGTTATTTTGCGAATATTTTCCATCCCCTCAGAATCATCATTCCAAGAACTAAATCCATGTATGCCAACATAATTCTTCGATGCATTGCCACCCATCCTTACTGTATCTTCTGCACATGTTGGCAGGGTTCCATAGACCGGGATATTCATACCGAATTTTTTTAAATCCCTAAGAAGGGCAACTGTCGATGGAGATGTATGATGTATTATAATAAATGTTGTCTTTTTCCTTTTTATACTCATCACTTGCGAAGCGGCATCAAGCGCGCCCATCTGTATTATCTCTGTATTAAAGTGTAAACTATAATATTTTGCCCATTTTTTAGTCGCCTTATGCGCTGCCTTACCTGACTCCGAGTCAAAGTAAACAAAAGTAAGAACTAATCTTTTAGGTTTGATATCATTAATAATATAATCAAAGATAACACCTAACTGATCTTCATAAATATTAAAAGGCAAAAAAATATGTCTTCTTATCGGTTCTATCATAACCTTCGCGGGAGCTCCAGTAATATTTGGAACCCTCTGTTTTTCAATATGACTAATGAGTATCTTGGCCTCTCCTGTACAAGCAGGACCAACTAAAGCAAATACCTTATCCTTGAAAATCAACTTTTTAAATGCTGCTAAACCCGCAGGAATGGAATAACGGTCATCCTCGACAATCAACTTAAATTTTCTTCCCATGATTCCACCGCTATCATTGATATGTTGTGTATAATTTCTGATAGCTCTAGTAGCCGGCAGCGCAATATCTCCAGCAGTAGGACCTGTTTGATCTAATAAGACTCCTATCTTTATCATTCTATCCGTTACACCCCTTACTGATCCGGAATGTAGAATGGAACCTGACAATAGAATGGTTAGAGCAATCAATATAAACAAAGTTATGTATCGATTGACCAAGATATTATATCTAATATTCATTTTTAATGTCCCCCAGATACTAAAATTCAATAATCAGATGATATCATTCCTGCATCCGCAGTAATGATATATGGGCTGCGTCTATTTCTCATCTCCCTTAGATTTTGGCCATACTCATATCAATCTGTATTACTCCTGACATATGTTTCTGATTTTATTGAAGGCGTTCTCCTCCAATCAGTCAGTTGAACAAGTCTATTAGCTTGAGGATCGGTTTTATAAAGTTTTGTAAAATGTATTCCCTTATGGCTAGTGGAGGAAAAACTTACAGGGCCTGAAATCCCGTTTGTATTCAAATTCTTTATGTTTTCCCATGCTGTGATCAGCTTTTCTGCGTTTAAATTTTTTCCTGCCTTTGTAATTCCTTCATAAAAAATTATTGGGATTAGCCATCCTAATGTATATAGTTTGCTGCGGTAAGGTTTCTCAGTGCCTGGTTTATATTTTAGTGTAATTTCACGCATTTTCTCCAGACCTGGAAAATCTTCATACCAAGAACCTACAACATGTGCGCCGATATAATTTTTAGCTGAATTTCCTCCCATCCTTACTGTGTCTTCCATACAGCTTATCATTGTGCCAAAAACAGGTATGTCCAACCCAAATTTTCGCATATCTCGAAGTAGCGCTACTGCTCCAGGAGAACCGTGATGAATTATTATTTGAGTTGGTTTCTTTCTCTTAATGCTCAAAACTTGAGAGGCTGCATCCAGAGCGCCCATATTCAGTATCTCTTTATCAAGTTTAAATCCATAGAATTTAGTCCACCTCTTAATGGATGTATATGCCACCTTTCCGGATTCTGCGTCAAAGGTTACAAATGATATTTTAGTATTTTTTGTTTTCAGGTCATTTGCAATATATTCACAGATCACACCCAGCTGATCTTCATATGTATTAAAGGGCATGAAGATATATTTTTTAAACGGTTTTACCTGAGCTTCATCCGGAGCCCCTGTTATGTTAGGTAACTTTAACTTCTCTATATGTCTAAATAGCGCTTTAGCCTCTCCGGTAGAAGCAGGTCCAAAAAGGGCAAATATCTTATCCTTAAATACAAGTTTCTTAAATGCAGCTATGCCAACCGGAATTGTATAACGATCATCCTCGACTAAAAACTTTAATTTTCTTCCCAGAAAACCTGTGGTTTCGTTTATATATCTTGCATGATTTCTAATAGCTTCGGTTACAGGGAGTGTAATATCCCCTGCCGCAGGGCCGGTTTGATCTAATATAGCACCTACCTTTATAGTTGTCTTACTAACACCCCTCACTGGTTCTGTATATGCTTCAATATTTATAACAAAGACCACAAAGATAATAAATAAAAGACTATGGGTTAAAGAACTACGGTTATTTTTAGCAACACTCCTTTTCATAATAAATACCTCCCTTCAATTTAATTTATAATACACTTCCATCTCTCAACCACTGGTGAAAAGCGGCAATATTGAATGAATGATGTATTGCAAATTGACAGCCTGAAACTAATATTGAGACGCACAATAAATTAGTTTCATTAACGGTTTAATTGAATAGATTTTTATAGAGTTAGCAAAATTGTTGTAGTTCCTGTAAATTCTCCACTCATGTCATCAATTTAACTTGATTTCATATATATAAAGATATGATATACAGTTTATTTGAATAAACTGAATATTTGTTTTATCCACCAGTGATTGCTATTTTTTTTTCACAGTTAACCTCTTTAAATGAATTTTTTTTCTTACAGGTGCTTTCCGCCAGTCTGTTATCGGAATAAGTCTCCCACTTTCTGGATCTGCCTCATACAGCTTTGAGTGTTCAACACCTTTATGGTTAGTTGGGGAAAAGTTAATTGGCCCGGAAAGACCTTTTGTATCTAGATTCGTAATAGCTTCAAGGCCTCTTAGTACGCTCTCAACATTCAAATCCCTGCCAGCCTTCTTTATCCCTTCATAAACTGTTGTTGATGCAACCCAACCTGCAGTATACATCATGCTGCGAGATTTGTTTTTGGCATTTGGCCTGTATTTAAGTGTAATCTCTCTCATTTTGATAGGACCCTCAAAATCATCGTGCCAACTGCAGAATGGATGCGCCCCGATGGAATTTTTAGACGCGCTGCGAGCCATTTTCACAGTGTCTTCTGTGCAGGCAATTGTGGTGCCAAAAACCGGAGTATGGAGACCAAATTTTTTTAAATCCCTGAGCAGAACAACCATACCGGGTGAACCATGATGTATAACGATATGAGTTGGCTTCTTTCTTTTTATACTCATCACCTGAGAAGTAGCGTCAAGTGATCCTAGATTTATAATCTCTGTATCAAACTTGAAGTTGAAGAACTTTGCCCATTTCTCAGTAGATGCAAGTGCTA
>JAXHTB010000388.1:0-3712 GCA_034190185.1 Spirochaetota bacterium
AATTAGAGAAATTCAAGGTTCTGATTAAAATATCAAATAAAAATCAAACCTTTGGTGTGTTAGAAGATGTAAATATTTTGAAGATAGATGGCATTATTTCTGGGAATCAGTGAAATTGAAGGAAAATTTTATAGACCATGAGGAGACTCAACCTGTGGCAGCTTGACCTACTAAATTAAACTACCACTTATTATATTCTAACAAGAATATATTAAAAAGAGTTGACTTAAATCTATACATTTTATCTTTTAAGATATAAGGATATTAATTTCTTACAAGAAGATGAAATAATGATGAAGCTGCTAGAAGAAACTATTTGAGTTGAAAAAGTGGCAGGAGGTATCAGGTTTAACAGAAATATACAATATTTAGGCAATATCGCATGTATTCGTTCTTTTGGGTATATTTAAGCGTTGATGTTATGCGCCTTTGTTACAAAGTCCTATGTTATTACAAATAGATCATGAAATTAAGATTGCACAACATTATTCAACAAACAAGGGTTAATGGTCCAGGGAATAGGTTCGGGATCTGGGTGCAGGGATGCAATCTTAATTGCTCAGGGTGCTTTAATCCTCAAACACATTCATTTGATGATGGTTATGAAATATATGTGGATGAATTATTTAAACAGATAATTCATTATAATAATATTGAAGGTATATCGATTTCTGGAGGAGAACCCCTTTTGCAAGGAGAAACCTTGCTGTATCTACTAAATAGAATCACAAAAGAAACTGATCTTACAATTTTAATCTATACAGGCTATACTTATGATGAAATAATAGCAGATAGAATAATGAATAAGTTATTATCTCATATTGATATTATAATAGCAGGTCCTTATAAAGAATCCTTAAAAATAAATAATTCTGTTTTGTCTTCTTCAAATCAAGAAGTTTATTTTTTAACAGATCGATATACTCAAAATGATTTAGATATTTCAAATACTGAGGTTATAATTGGAAATAATGGCGCTATTACTTTAACAGGTCTTTTAAATATAACGGATTTCTAAAAATAAATCTGGAATAACTAAATATTTTGAACTTTTTTATGACATTAAAAACTATAATTCGATGATATATCCCATCTTAAGAAAAAGTATGTATATTATTTTATATACAACATTTTTCTATTTACAAGAGGATGAATTTCCCATGTCTGGTAAGAGTGCTTGAAAAAAGATAAAGATGTGACTGAATCCTGTTTTAATTATATTATTGCTAATAATTATAAGGAAGCTTTTCACTCGTATATAGATAATTACTATAAGCATCCGGACATAATCGAGCTTGTTTATGGAGTAATAACTTCTAGTATTTTAATAGATAAAATTACAGAATGTATAAGTTTTTTAGAGAAAGAAATATCTCTTTCTCCACTTTCAAATAAAATTGCATTAGTCTTAAATTTTATTAAGCTTAATTCTAATTTTAAGAATATGAGCAGAATATCAATTATTCTTAATATCGGATTATTCTTAAGAAAAAAAAGATTGTTACAAGATGCTAAATTTTTTTTTAGAGTATGCCAAACTATAGAACCGGATAACAGAAAAATTTTAACAGTTTTAGGGGAATGCGCAATTCTTGAGCGGGATATTGAAAAAGGCATAAAATTATTTTCCTATGCTGCTAAAGGAGTAGATGCGACTTAAATCTGACAAAATGATTAACTGACTAAATCTTGCTGTATTCAAATTGATATTATCAAGTGCATTTAGTAGTTCTTATTCTGATATTTTACCGCATCGAAATTTTATCCCCCAATTTCCCTCTGACATCTACCCACAAATTAGTGTAAAATAGGGGATAAGGTGATTTAATATAAAGAAAATAAACTAACTTAGAGTTTCGGAATTTTGAAAGTTTTTTATTTATCGAAACACTCATCACAAATGAATTTTTATAGAGTTATCGAATCCTTTGCGCCGAAGTCGCATATCTTGTTTTTATAAAATATTAAATTCTCTTGCAAATAATTTGTTATTATTTTAAAGTATTTTTTTATAAAGAAATAAATATGTCTCTTAATAAAAAAAGGATAAAGCTATATAAGTTAACTTTCTATTAATTTCAACAAATTTAAGGGATGAGTAATTTATGAAATTAAAAAGAGAATGTGCTTTAATATGCCATAGATGCTTTATAATATTTTCCCTAATTCTATTCGCAGGTTTTATTGGATGTTCAAGCCAGCCAATTAAAGAGGCTTCTGGAAAACAGAAGGACAAGCCTGTGGAACAAAAGCCAGACCCGACTACCCCAAAAATTGCATTTATACCTTTCGATTTTACCAAAGCAACAGGAATAACAAAATCAAAACAAGCATTAAGCGCTGTGGCTGCCAGCATGATGAAGAGAGAAAGTTTTCAGCCATTTAGCATAAAAAATTGGATGGATAAAGTTTATAAAAGAAAAGCATTAAATATCTTTGAAATTATTAAAGGAATAAAGAAATCCGGCATTAAAATTGATTATTTATGTCATGGAAAAATAATGCAGTCCGGTTCTAAATATGGTTTAATATTGTCGTTATATTCTGTAAAAAAGAAAAACATATACTCATATTATTATAGGTCTTTCCCAAAATTTAAATCGATAGATAAAGCGGCAAATGACATAGTTGTTGAAATGGAGAAAAGATTAAATTCTTCAAATAGATCTCCTTATTTTCCCAAAAGCATTTTCATCAACAATTTTAATATAAATTTCTATGCGCAATCAACACTTGACAAAGGAAAGAAAAAAATAATATCTTTAGATCAATTAGAAATTGATAAAGTTATATATAATAAAAATGACCATTTTTTTAATGAAATTTTATTATATAATTTTCACATTACAAGACTGTTTGATGTATGGAATAGTAATATAAGTAATTATATTAGAAAAAAACCGGATATTCCTTCTAATATTGACTATATTATTTCAACTAATATAGATATTTCAAAAGAATTTTCTAAACTTATATTTAAAGTAAAGAGTAAACGCAGGCGAAGGAATATACTCCACTATGAATACCCTTTAGATAATCTGAATATAGATACATTATATTCATCAATGATGGAAAATGTTAAGATAATAATTTTAAGTTTATTAGATACAAATGAGCGGAATCAGATTGGAATCGTAAGGATGGAAAAGAAATTTTATTCCGAACCAATTTTTTGCGAAGATTTCTACATAAGTAACAGGGAGATAAACGATTTTATTCTGCCTGCTAAAACCACTAATTTTACAATATCTTCAGAGAAATATAAGATGTTTATTTATCCATTCAAATTAAATATGAAAATTTTCAAATTAGAAGAATACTATTTATATTAAGTATTAAAAGTGGACACCTAATCAGATAAGCTTTTTACTGTTTGAGTTTGAAGATATTATATAATTGGAAGTTGTACATGAAGAAAAAAAAGAAAAAAGATATTATAGCGCATCGGAATTTTGAAAAATTACACAGATTTGATTTTTCAAAATTGACTTTATTTAGCTCCAAAGTAATCCATGGATGGTTTATTTTATTATTAATATTTTTATCTCTGCTCTTTTGTGGGAAAAGCCCTCAAAAAATTATAACATTACCTGAAATTTCACCAGATGGTGGAGGAGCATTATCATCAAAGCAGGAGAAAATTTCACCTTCTATTGGTATGATCACCGAAATTGAGGAAGTGGGTGGTGTACAGAAATATATATATATAAAA
>JAXHTB010000389.1:0-3712 GCA_034190185.1 Spirochaetota bacterium
TTCGGTCATTGGCGGTATGCAGAACCTTTGGAGCAAGTTTGCTTTGATATTCTAATGTCATACCCATATATATTCTATGTCTACTGCGTTGAGAGCATTATAAGCGATGTGACGAGTCTACAATTATTGTAAGCTTCATAAAGATATAAATTTGCATATAGTGAAAGTTGAGTTCTTAAATGGATAACTTGCATAAATAGATGTATAATAAATGGAAATATTATCTGTTGGTTTTTGGAGATGCCAAAGACTTGAAGCTTTAAACCATACCTGAGGAACAGGAATCTACCCTTTGCATAAATCGGTAATAAAAATATGTTAAAGCCAAATAGATATTGCTTTCACATGACAATTAGCTGAAATACACCCCAGTTCCCGACAACCCTCCTTCTATGAGACATGTTTTTTTTTAAAAAAATCTTGACATTATTGTATTAAATTGTTAATTTCTCCCAAAATTTGTATTATATTGCCGATAATAATAATTGAATCTATTGTTAAATAATAGATTATTGATAACTACTCAGCTACATGTTAGCTTTACAGTTATTCTTTGAAATAGGTAAATTTTCTGCAAACTCTTAATAATATAATATTTTAAGTTTTAAATTCTATGCATTTAGTTAATATTATTTTCAACGTACATTATAGCTTAGTAATATCGAATACTTTATTTATCAAAATTCACATCAAATATTAATATTTATAGCGTTATTTTTAGATTCTGGAATTCAGATGTGGGCAAAGGGTCATAAAGGTAACTTATAGGAGCGAAGGATTCTTCATTTCTTCTTAATATCCTTAGCTTGTAATTTGATACCAAGACTAATTGAACTGTTTAGCGTTAATAGCACTTATCTTAATCTGTTTTATTATAAATATTTAAATACCAAAAATAGCCTCCTGATAAATGGCTATAAAGTTAAAGGTTCTGGGGAAAATATTTTCATCAGTATTGTAAACTGTATCTTTTTTTGATCATATTTTGCAAATTATTATTATCAAAACTTCCACATATTCTATTTTTCCCCATTAAATTTAGAAAATAATCATGAATAATAGTTCCTTTCTAATACCATTTTTCATAAAAGTAACAAGTTAATTTATAAATTGAATATTTCATTAAATCTATATCAATCTTTAATTTTAAAATTTTGATACCTTAGTTTGTATATAGCAATATAAGTACTGATGAATGCTATTATTAAGATTTTAAAGAATGCTTTACTAAACTAATTATCAAAGCCGAAGAGTATATAGCGCTATATCAGTTGTGAAGTATATGTAGTGTTATACAAGGGTAGAATTTGAAAATCCTTTGATTTTAATTAACATTTAGTACTTCGCAATTACGGATTTCATATTCGGTTTTATACAATAAAAACAAAATAACATAAAGGAGGTGATGCTATGTATAAATTTGCCCTTTATTATTTATAAATAAAGGGAAGAGGTGGTGAAAATTGAAAAAAGAATTTAAAGAATTTGAATTATTTATTATAAAAAAGTTATGGAGGAGTAAACAAAAATGAAAAAATATTTTATTATATTTTTAGCAGTAGCTGTTATGGCAGCATTTGCTATAACAACAGATCTATCTGCTGCTGGCGCAAAGATGATTTGGAAAGGCGATTACCAAGTAGTAGGTGTGGCATCAGACAATGTGCATGATTACGATGATGACCTTGCTGATGAAGTAAACCATTATACTCAGAGATTTCGACTGATGTCCATTGCAGCCACTCAGTATGTGAAAGGTATTGTGGGTATTGAGATCGGTTGGGATGAATGGGGTAAAAGCTATACTGACCATGGATCTAATGAAAGCCCTCAAGGTGAAATAAACAGCCAAGGCGGCGGTGACACTGGTGTTGCTGACGACAATAAACCTGTTAATATTGAGTTAAGATTTGCTTATATCGATTTTGCTATCCCTGGCACACCTGTAAGTGTTTCTGTTGGTAAACAGGCTATTTGGACACATGGATTCTTTATTTTTTCAGGTGCACTTGTTCCCCCAGCATTGAAGATCACAGCTAAGTTATCTGAAGAAATGAAGTTTGTTGCATGGACAGTAAAACATGATGAAGGAAAAGCCCTTTCAAGCAATTTACGTGGTATTGGCGATCATGACAGAGATACCTACTGCGCTGAATTCAGTATGACTACAAAGGCCTTTAACCTAGGTTTATATGGTGTTTACCACAGAGATAGGAAACAGTTCGACAGTATGACGTATTATTATTTATATGCTGCAACTTATGCAGCAACTGGTGATTCTGATGCCGCACATGCAGCTGCAGATGCTGCTGCTGTACAGACCTTTGATGATGATATCTACTGGATAGGATTATGGGGCGGCGCAATGGCTGGTATAGCCAAGATCGATCTTGACTTTATTTATGCAATGGGAAGCAGAGATTATGAATCCGGCACAGGTACTGATTACGATTATGCAGCATATCTGGTAAAACTTGCTGTTTCAACAAAAATTAGCGGCATTTCTCTGATGCTGTCAACACTCTATACTTCTGGGGATGATGACTCAACTGATGATGAGCAAAATAATTTCCCATGGATACAGGCAACAACACTTTATCCCTCAACAGGGCATGGTTTTCCAGGTCCCAATCTTTACCAATGGGGTAATGGTATAGCTGGTGAGGATTTCACATGGACAGGTATGTGGGGACAAGGACATTCAGAGGGTATTTGGCTAACAAATCTTACGGTTGTTGCTCCTCTTATTGAAAAAACAAAACTTGTTTTCAAATACTGGTTAATGCGGGTAGTTGAGGATCCTGCACAAGATTATAAGGACAAAATGATAGGTCATGAGTTTGATCTTGAACTGCATTATGCTCTTTCTGAAAATTTAACTGTTTCAGGTGAAGTTGATTATCTCCTAGCAGGTGATTATCTTGCATCAGATGATGATGGAGCTGACAGCGCATGGAAAGCAGCATGGAGAGTAATGTATAAATTCTAATTCTTCTTCTTAGAATTTCGATCTAATAGTTTTTCAAAATAGCCCCTCTGCATTATGGGGCTATTTTTATTAGTAGAAGGTCTTTGAAACTAAGGCAGAAGGATGCTCCAGACATATGTAGAGCATAGAGAAGAACATAAAATTATGTTGATTAATCAAATTATTATATATTTAATTGTAAATCAAAATTTCATTTTTTTATCATTCATGTAATTGCCTGATTTTTCCTTATCGATCGTTCCATTTTTTTTGTAAAATTTCCATTTCCCTGATTTTTTCTTAAACATATAATTCCCTTCAGCCTTAAGTTTTCCGTTTTTGTAATACTCTTTAAAATGCCCATTCTTTTTGTCCAGTTGATAGACTCCCTCGCTTTTAACCTTGCCGTTAGGATAAAATTCCTTCCATTTTCCGTTCTTCTTCGGCTTTTTTGCAAGTCCTGTCATCTCTCCCATGCCAACGAGTATCTTATTTTCATAAATCCAGCATTTCCCAGATATCATTCCTCCATTTAGGGTTAATTTCTTTGTTAAATGTCTCTTCTTATTATAGAATGACCATATACCGACCTGCTTCCCACCCTTAAATTGACCATTTGATTCGAGCCATCCTTCGATTGAATATACATTCCATTTCCCGCTCATCTTTCCGTTTACAAATTTCCCGGTCATTTTCTTGTTGCCGTTATTATGAAAAAATTTCCATTCTCCAATGCGTCTATCA
>JAXHTB010000039.1:0-16179 GCA_034190185.1 Spirochaetota bacterium
GGTGATCTCAGGTTATTAAAGCTTATTGCGGATACGGCAACAGAGCTTTCTGAGGGTGAAATACTCGAGGTAATGAAGACGAATGATATAGGAATTACTGAGCAAGATTATATACAGATAGTAACGCGTAAGACAGCAGTTCTCTTTTCTGCAGCTTGTCAGTCTGGGGCAATACTCGGGAATGTTTCAGCACAAGAAATATTGGCTCTTAAGCAGTTTGGCTCCAATTTAGGGATTGCCTTCCAGTTGGTTGATGATTTATTGGATTTTGTTGGTGAAGGCAGTGAATTCGGAAAGTCTATCGGGAAGGACCTGCAGGAGGGGAAAATTACGCTTCCCCTGATTTTCGCTCTCCGTGTATGTAAAAAGTCTGAAAGAGCTTACCTGAGTGATATCATTACGAAGAGATCTTTTGAAAGTAGTTTTGATTATGTACTTGATGTGGTGAAAAGGCAAGGGGGAATTGATTATACTGAAGAACTCGCGAGGGAATATATACAAAAGGCAAAAGAGTGTTTGAGTATTTTCCCTTCCAACAGTGGTAGAGACGCTTTACTTGCGATTGCAGATTTTGTTATTCAGAGAAGGTTTTAGATGAGGATACTTGGGATTGATCCAGGTGAAAAAAGGATTGGAATTGCCGTAAGTTGTGAGTTGGCGCTGATTGCCCAAGGTCTTGAAATGATAGAGAGAGTTAATCTCAAAAAAGACATTGAAAAGATTGTAAATATTATAGAAGATTTTCACGTGGAACGTGTCGTTGTGGGATTACCAAAGAATATGAATGGGACTTTGGGTAACGAAGCTGATAAGGTTTTTGAATTTATTTCGCATTTAGAGAAAGCGATAAAGATTCCTATCATTACCTGGGATGAAAGGTTATCAACAGTAGCGGTAAATAAGATGCTTATTAAAGCGAATATGAGTAGAAATAAGAGACGTCAGGTAGTCGATAAACTTGCTGCAGTATATATTTTACAAGGCTATCTTGATGAATTACATAAAATGGATGAATGACGTGTATTTTAACCATTGATGATTCGTCCGTCATGTTTACGCACAGTGTTTTCAATTGATTATCCTATACTCTTCCTTTCTAGTAAAGTTCTTGAGTGAGTCTTAGCTCTTGAAACGCGCGTCTATGATTTGAATTTTCCTCAATTGTTTTTCCGGAATTTTAATAATATCTGCTCTATAACATAATGCATGTCCATGGCAGGTGAGTTGGATATCTTCTAATCGGAGAACAAAATGTGTATTTTCGTGAGCTACAACATAGTCCCGAATCTTGATAACACATGTGCGAGTATCCTCAATCTGCACTGCTTAAGGGGTAATTCACCTTGCTGAAATAAATATATCCTCATACATTTAATATGGGGTGTTAGGGTACACTGACTCTAATCTTTACAATAGAACTCTTCTTATGTTATTTTTATCTTTAAGATGTATTTCTGCCGAGAGCAGTTATATGGTGGTAACGCTCCCATTCTTGTGAGCAGTGTGCTCAGTAGGCTTTTCTCGCAGATTTGTACCCGCAAGGTGTGAGAACTCATACTTCATCAAGGATAAAAGCTATGCTCTATGTAATCTCAACACCCATCGGAAATATGGAAGACATTACCATAAGGGCTCTCAATACACTCAAAAAATTGGATCTGATTGCTGCAGAAGATACCAGGGTAACAAAAAAGCTTCTTACCCATTATGGTATAAAAGTGAAGGTAGTATCTTGTTTCAAATACAATGAAGCACAGATGTGTGATTATCTGATTGGCGTCTTAAAAGATGGTTTACAAGTAGGGCTTGTATCTGAAGCAGGGACTCCATCTATTTCTGATCCAGGATATAGACTGGTAAAACGTTCATTGGAGTGTGGTATTATCGTGAATGTTATTCCAGGTCCCTCTGCGGTAACCGCTGCTCTTAGCATATCCGGTGTGGAGGCAGATAGGTTTGTATTCGAAGGGTATGTAGCAAAAAAGAGCAAGGATCGGGAGAAAATCCTGAAAAGGTTGAAAGAAGAAGAGAGATCTGTTGTCTTTTTTGAATCCCCGAAAAGACTCATGAGGACCTTAGAAGAGATGAGAGATACAATTGGGGATAGAGAGGTAATTGTGATTCGGGAGATGACAAAAGTATTTGAAGAGACAGTAAAAGGTAAAATAAGTGAAGTGATCAAGGTGTTCTTAGAAAAGGGGGTGAAAGGAGAAATAACTGTGGTGTTACCGGGGAAACAAGGCTCAGAAGATAAGGACCTTCATCCTTGTAAAGAAGAAATTGCGGAACTACTCAAGGACGAAAAGATGAGGGTAAAAGATGTAGCAATGATTATAGCTGAAAGATGGGGATTACCTAAGAGAAGAGTCTATCAAGAGGTCTTACAATTGAAAGGAAAGAGCAAATCTTGACTGTAGGTAGAAAATAGAATATCATCGTTTACTATGATGAGAAAAAAGACGCGGGAAATAGTAGTGGGAGATGTGATAGTAGGAGGTGATGCTCCAATAACGGTTCAGTCAATGACAAAGACAGATACAAGCGATGTGGAAGCAACTATTTCCCAGATAAAAAAATTAGAGGCTTCAGGTTGTGAAATTGTGAGGGTTGCAGTCCCCGATCAGAATTCAGCTCTGGTGCTGGGAAGGATAAAGAGGAATATCGGTATTCCTTTAATTGCCGATATCCATTTCAATTATAAGCTTGCCTTAACGGCTATTCAGGAAGGGGTGGATGGTTTGAGAATCAATCCGGGAAATATTGGTTCCCCAAAACGGGTTGAGATAATAGCAAAGGCAGCAGATGAACGGAAGATTCCTATAAGAATTGGGGTGAACTCTGGCTCTATAGAAAAAGAGTTTTTAGATAAATTCAAAGGACCAACCCCTCAAGCGATGGTAGAAAGCGCATTAAAACACATAGGAATACTCGAATCTTTAAATTTTTACTCTATCAAGGTATCCCTCAAGGCATCAAATGTTATGGATACAGTAACTGCTAATCGCCTTATCTCAGAAAAGGTAAAATACCCTATACATCTTGGGGTCACAGAAGCGGGGAGTTTTACCTCTGCTGTGGCAAAATCCAGTGTGTGCCTTGGTATTCTGTTAGATGAAGGGATTGGAGATACCATCAGAGTTTCGATAACAGGGGATCCTACACTTGAAGTCAGAGCAGGTTTCGAAATACTGAAGGCATTAAATCTAAGGAAAAGAGGAATCAATCTCATCTCTTGTCCTACATGTGGCAGGTGTGAGATAGATATCCCTTTCTTGCTGCAACAGCTGGAAGAAAGACTTGAATCGGTACGAGAACCGTTAACTGTGGCCGTAATGGGATGTGTTGTCAATGGCCCCGGAGAGGCAAGACAGGCTGATATCGGGATAGCTGGTGGAAAAGGTGAAGGGTTACTCTTTAAAAATGGTGAAATAATAAGAAAAGTGCAAGAAAAGGAGATGGTGACCATATTAGTCGAGGAAATTCTTGCTATGGTAAACAGTTGAGTGAAACATGTCATTTAGAGATGTTATTGGGCACAGTAAGCAGCTCGAGCAATTAACAAGAATGTTACGCAATAGGAAAATAGCCCACTCTTATCTTTTTGCTGGGCTAGAAGGAATAGGAAAAAGATGTGTTGCAAAAGAGTTTGCAAAAGCACTCAACTGTCAAGAAAAATCTGAGGATGCGTGCGACAATTGCATATCATGCAAAAAGATTGAAAAGGGAACCTTTTTGGATGTTCATGTTCTAAAACCTGATGGTAATCAGATCAAGGTTGATCAGGTGAGAAATTTGCAAAGAGAATTTTTATATGCTTTGCATGAAGGGTACTACAGAGTAATCATAATAGATGACGCTCAAAAGTTAAATATACAAGCCTCAAATGCTTTCCTGAAAATTTTAGAAGAACCTCCAGTTTCTACAGTTATTATTCTTATAAGCGATAGTGTATATTCTCTCCTTCCGACAGTAATCTCAAGGTGCCAGATTGTGAAATTCAACTCTCTCGGACATGAAGATGTGGTGAAGATTTTGGTTGAAAAATTAGGAATCGATAGAGAACGTGCAATGAATGTTGCAGTGTTTTCTATGGGTAGTGCGAAAAGGGCGTTAACGATGAGTGAAGATGTATCGATCATGAATTTTCAGAAAAACTTATCAAGACTTGTCACTCTCAAACTGAATGATCTTGATACAATCATTTCGAAAGCAGAGGAGCTCTCAAGATGCGGAGAATCTCTGAAAGAAAAGTTAAATATTCTTAAAATGTTTTATAGGGATGTTTCGTTAAAAAAACAAGGGATTGAACACACGAAAGGGTATAATAAGGATTATGTAAAAGAGATAGAGGGGTTTTCTGAAACGTTGCCACTTCCCGATATTTTAGAGAGGATTTTTAAAGTTGAATCAGCACAAAGAGATCTGGAAGGAAATGTAAATAAACAGATACTCGTTGAGAACCTTCTGATAAGGCTGGCTGTGTCATGAATTTATGTAAGAAATAAGTTTAAGTACTTTGTAGCAGGTGATTGATATGGATGAAATAGTGGGGATAAGGATTAAGGAAGTTGGAAAAATTTATAAGTATAAAGTAGAAAAGGTAAGCGTAAACGTCGGAGAAAGGGTGATAGTAGAAACAGAAAAAGGGATCACAATTGGTGAAATTGTATCAGTAATACGAGAGAAAGATGACACTCAAGAAAAATCTCCCATAAAGTCGGTCATAAGAAAAGCGACTAAGGAAGATTTGGAGAGAGAAAGGCAAAACAAAAAAAAAGAGCGAGAAGTATTTGACATATGCCGCAATAAAATTCAGGAACATAATCTTGTAATGAAACTTATAGGAGCTGAGTATATGCTCAATAGGAGTAAGCTTATCTTCTATTTTACCGCAGATGAACGAGTTGATTTCAGAGAGCTTGTCAAAGACCTTGCTCAGTGTTTTCATACAAGGATTGAAATGCATCAGATAGGTGTAAGAAATGAAACAAAACTTATCGGTGGATTGGGTAATTGCGGGAGGGCATTGTGTTGCAACACGTTTTTGAAAGATTTTGAACCGGTTTCTGTAAGGGTAGCAAAAGATCAAAACCTTACACTGAATCCATCAAAGATATCGGGTTTGTGTGGGAGACTCATGTGCTGTCTTACCTTCGAACATGATGCATACCTGGAATGTGATAAGTCGAACTGTGATGTTAATTGTGGAAAACATAATAAATAGCTATAAAACTCCATTAAGAGGGAAAGAGAGGTTGTCGTAATGAGATTTAATAATGTGCTTACTCGAATGCTTGGAATAGAATACCCTATTATTCAGGGGGCTTTTGGCGGTAAAGGAACAGGAACATCGAAAATAGCTGTTCCTGTTTCAGAAGCTGGTGCGTTGGGGATACTCACCACGATATCTTATAAGAGTCCAGATGAATTTCAAGAAGATATCAGACATGCAAAGGCAAAGACAGATAAACCATTTGCTGTGAATTTTACACTCATGAAGGATACAAAGTATGACAATGATTTTCACAAGGAATATTTGAAGATCACCTTGGCTGAAGGGGTACAGACCATTTTCACTTCTGCGTATGACGGTTCTTTCATTGGGAGAATCGCAAAAGATGCTGGATGTAACTGGATACATAAGTGTGCTACTATTAAACATGCTATTTCTATAGCAGAAAAAGGTGTTGATGCGATAGTGATTGTTGGTCTGGAAGGTACCGGTTATAAAAGCCCAGAGCAGAATACCACATTAATCAATATGACAGCAGCCAAGAGATTGATAAACGTTCCTTTGATTGCTGCAGGTGGCATTGGAGATGCAAGGGGGTTTATTGCAGCATTGGCTATGGGAGCTTCTGGTATATACATGGGTACTTCCTTTATGGCGACCAAAGAATTTCAAGCTTCTGATACCTTGAAACACAAGATTGTGAAGCAAGAAATCACTGACTCCAAGTATTGTAAGAGGGTATATGGCTTGGAGCATGGTGGTGCACATTCTCTTGCTTCTGGTGTTATCACTTCAGTTCAGTCAGTGAAAGAGTATATTAAAACCATGATACAAGAAGCAGAGGAAATTATGTCCGAATTCAAGCAGTGGGGAATGTGTGATACAGATCATTCGTGATGGAATTTGATTGGGTAGATCTTTGCAATTATATCTGTTATGGTATAGTAAAGAGGTGATAATCAGCTTCATAAATCCACATGGGAATTATCTGACTCTAATTGCTTCTTCAACATTATACTTTTTTCTTCAATATCCTTACCCCTTTTGATATTTGCGGCTGATCCCTCTATAGGTTGTTTAACAACATCTGTTAATTTTACTAAATAACTTCTCAGATCATTTAATAAGGTATCCAGATTAAGGGAATCCTCTAAAATAATTTTGCTGATCTTCTCATCATTAGAACTGATAGTAGATATCTCTTCCAGATTTTTTATTATAAAAGTCGAACTTTCTCTAATTTTATAAAACACAAATGTAATATTTTTAAAATAGTTATCAACCATATCAATTGTCTGTTTTGTTTTATTGATATTCTCTTGAATACGTGGTAGAGTTTGTTTTATATTATTCTGCAATTGCTGAATGCTATCAGATATTGTAATAAACCCCTTAAACTCCTGAGGATTACGAGCAGATTCGATCCTGGAATATATTCCAATTATCTTCATCATCTTCAATATTTTCTGTAAGATATCTACAATATTATTTATTTTATGGAAATCCCCAGTAAATCTATTTAATGTTTTATTGGAATCAGTAATTCGTTTCTCAATCTCTTTGAGCTGTGCACTCATATCTCCTAAGACAGATGTGACGCCAGTTGTAAGCTCATTACTTTCAATAGATTCCTTATTGAATATAGTTATAGTCTTTTCCATTTCTTTAGATTCTTGAATAATTGAATCACAAAACTCCAATGAGCTATATGAAAATTCAAGCTGGCTCCTGGATTTTTCATTTACATTCTGGGCTGTATGCCAAATTGTTGATGACTGTTCCTCAATAAAATTAATCTTATTTAGGAATTCATCTTTTCTTCTTCCGTTGCCTATCCCATCGATTAAAAAATTTATTGAATCTTTGATTCCCTTGCCAATGTTCATGACATTACTAGAACCGTTTATTGCCTGTAATGCATCTTTATCCATCTGGATTATTTTACCATTTATATCTTCTAACATCTTCTTTTGATCATCAATTTTTGATCCGGACATATAAGCTTTCATTATTAGTTCATTAATAACATGCTCTTGATCTTCAAGCTGTTTAGAGAAATTTGTAAAGCTTTGATGTCCCTTTTGAATATCATTGAGCACAAGTGTATTTATTTGAATCAGGTTATCAATTCCATTGCTTATAGGCTCAACAATTTCAATTATATGTTCAAGATTTTCATTGATAAAAATCGAGAGGGTATTCAGCCTGTCAGACAATATTTCAAATACAGGGGAAATACTATGATATTTACTAGACTCAATTGCGGCATTTGTTGCAAGGATGTATATCTCATCTGTATATATTTTAATTTCTTCAACAATATCTATCAACTCCATAATAACTTTTGAAGTTTCATGAAATCTATTCTTTATATCATTGATATTTAATATAATATTATTAAAATGATCTCCATTCTGCCTAAATCCCTTAATATTGTCTGACATCCCTAATATAAATTCATGGAGATTCTTATAAATAATTCCAATATTTTTATCAATTCTATTATTCATCCCTAATAATTCATTTAAAAGCATTATACTTTCATAAGTAATCTGTTTTCTGGTATGAGAAAGCTGATTAACATTTAACGCAGTTTCAATAACCTCCTCTGTAATATGGGAAATACCTTCTATAATTGAATTGTCCGTATCCATAAAAATTAATTTCCTTAATTATATGCTAATAGAAATTATAAAGTGTCTTATAACAGTGGATGAATCATTTATTAAATAAATAATGATAAAAATATCATCTATTCAGGAGTAAAAACTACTGTGAAGAGAATAATGAAAATATAATTATACATATATTTAAAATTCAAGGTTTCATTTATGGCAATATTATTTAAATCAATACTATTCTTCAAACCTGCATCTCTTCAACAATTTCTCTCAACTGTCTTTCTAGTATCTGTCCATTTTTGATATTCTTGCCTGATCCATCAACAGGATATCTAGTAGCTTCAGTCATTTTCTGCACCTCATTTTTAATCTCATCATAAAACTTCATCTCGTCTTTAGATAAATCAAATGCCCTTGTCTCAACCTCATTATTTAGTTTTATGCTTTCAGTCATATCATAATTTAATGTAATTACACTCTTAACATCTTTACAAGCCACTTTAATAAAGGTTATCAAATCATGAATTAGATCGTAATCTTTTGAATTATTTTCTATGGTTTCAACTATCTTTTCAATTTCTAGATATTTCTTAAATTTAAGAAAAACAATTACAGTAAGAACTGTAATTGTCTGAAGATTATTTTCAAATACAGAATGTTTTTCAGCAACTAAATCCCTTATTGACATAGATTCATTATGCAATCTTTTAGTAAACTCATTAACTTTTTCTGAAAATTCAAATTGAGATTTTGAACTCTTATTTACATCAACAGCAATATTCCATCCTGTAATAGCTTCATCTATATAACGCTCTAATTCTCCAACATCACCTTTTTTTATTAACTGTTTAACACTTTTAAATCGCTTTGCCATCTTTTGTCCGCGATCGAGATTTGATGAGGAACCTTTTATTGCTTTTTTAGCGTCTTCCAGGCTTTTTGAAGCTAATTTGGATAGTTTTTTTATTGCTTCTTGTTGGAATTGCTTTTGCATAATAAGTAGATTATCCATCATTATTATTTCATTATCTATCTTAATAATATTTTGGATATTCGAAATTGCTTCATTTAATGAATCCGAAAGTCCATTGATCTTTTCCATCATTTGATCTATAACTTCATGATTCAATGATTTATTCTTTTCAAGTTTTTGTAGTATCTCCCTTTGTTTTTTTATATTAGAGGTTAATATATAACTCGTGTTGAGCACAATATTATCTTGACTCCTTAAGGCAGCATTAGCCTTCGAAACCTTCTTAATATCCTTGTTTAATAATTTACCTATCTCATAAGATTTATTGATCAAATCTATAGTGTTGTCAGAGTGTTCTTTTCTTTTAACTGAAGATTCATTTACCTTTTTAGCAATCGATCCAAACTCATCAGCTATATTGTAAAGTCTGTCTATATTTCTTTCATTCATTTTTGCCACCTTTAATTGATTTATTCTTCATCTCGAAAGTTATAATTATTGTAAATTTTCTATCAATAGATCTATTTATATATGTCATAAAAATTTAAACATATTACCTCCATATAATTTATTGATATTCTGATATAATATACAAATTTTGCTATACTAACTTAAATAAATTTATTAGAGTTATCAATTGACAGCAAATTTAATTATCTCTCCAGATATATCTTCTAACGGAAGAACCTCATCAACTCCACCACGTTTAATAGCTTCCTTTGGCATGCCAAAAACTACACATGTTTCCTCATTCTGGGCTATTGTTCTGGATCCAGCTTGCTTCATCTCAAACATTCCTGCTGCGCCATCATCACCCATGCCGGTTAAGATTACTCCTAAAACATTCTCTCCGCCATTTTTGGCAACTGATCGAAATAGTACATCAACCGCAGGCCTGTGCCTGCTCACTAGAGGACCTTCCTTAGTAATTACAGAATAGTTACTACCTTTTCTTATTACCATTAAATGCAGATTCCCAGGAGCGATCAATGCTCTACCTGATTTTACTTGATCATTATCTTCTGCTTCCTTTACCTCAATTGCGCAGATATTATTCAATCTCTTAGCAAAAGCAAATGTAAATTTCTCTGGCATGTGCTGCACAATAACAATGCCAGGCGAATTTTGGGGAAGAGAAGTTAACAGAGCTTCAAGCGCCTGGGTTCCACCTGCAGATGCACCTATTGTAACTATCTTATCCGTCTTACCAGTAACCCTTTTACCATCAAAGGGAGTAAGCAAAGCATCAGCAGTAAGTTTAGGCGAAACCTTTAGTCCAGGTTTTGCTGATATAGTTTTCTTAAGTGTTTTTACATCTGCAAGAGCCGCCGATTTTATTACATCAACAAGCATCATTGCAGATTCATAAAGAAAATTCTGTAATCCTACTTTTGGTTTTGATATTATTTCGACAGCTCCAGCAGAAAGAGCCTCCATGGTAATTTTAGTATTGTTTTCTGTTAAAGATGAACACATAACAACAGGAGTAGGTCTTGTGGCCATAATCTCCTTAAGAAAAGTAATGCCATCCTTATGAGGCATCTCGATGTCGAGAATAAAAACATCAGGCCATTGTTTTTTCAACTTTTTCTCTGCTATTATTGGATCAGAAGATGTATCAATAACCTCTAATGAAGAATCTGTATCAAGCAGATCACCTAATACCTTTCTTACTGATGCAGAATCATCTACAATATGTATCTTTATAGTTTCCAATTTCCTCAAAGTTATTAAACAGCTTTTTTAGATTCAACAACCTGTACATATTGAATAAGTCTAGGTACATCAAGTATCAAAGCCACTTCCCCATCTCCAAGAATCGTTACACCGCTAACCCATTGTAAATTCTTGAATATTTTTCCTAAGGGTTTTATAACTGTTTGAAATTCTCCAAGTGACTTATCTACTACAAAACCTACCTTTTTCCTTGCATACTCTACAACAATTATATTCTCATGATGCTGCTCTTCTTCATTTTCACCAAAGAAATTTCTTAAACGCAAAAATGGAACTACTTCACCTCTCAGATTGATAAAATTACCGCTATCAAGTCCTTCAATTTCTTCCTTGGATATTTCAGTACATTCAATTACCATACCAAGCGGTAATACACAGGTTAAGCTTCCTACTCTGACCATAAATCCATCAATAATTGCAAGTGTTAAAGGAAGATGTACTCTAATTGAAGTTCCCTCTCCTTCAATGCTCTGAATAACTACAGAGCCCCGCAAAAGCTCAATATTCTTTTTTACTACATCCATACCAACACCGCGGCCTGATATATTTGTAATTTTTTCTGCAGTTGAAAATCCTGGCTCAAAAATATATTGAAACAACTCATTGTCGGAAATATGCTCTGCCATTTCTTGGTCAATCAATCCTCGCTCAACAGCTTTATTCTGTATTTTCTCTCTATTTAGACCATTTCCATCATCCTTAACTTCAATAATAATACTCCCTGTATCATGATAGGCATTTAAATATATATGTCCGGTCTCTGGTTTTCCTAATTCAATTCTTTCATTTGGTAAACCAATTCCGTGATCAACGGAATTCCTGATCAGATGCATTATTGGATCTGTTATCTTTTCAATTAGGGTCTTATCCAGTTCTGTCTCCCCGCCTGTAATAATAAGCTCAACCTTTTTATCTGAGGACCTGCTTAAATCCCTTACTACTCGTTCAAACCGTTTAAAAGTATCTCCGATCTGAACCATTCTAATTTTCATAGAAGCGTCTCTAATATCATTTATCAAATTAGTCATTATCGATACTGATTCAATGAGTTCACTATTCTGCAGCTTCTCTGATTGCTGAAAGATACTAAGGGATGAAATAACAAGCTCTCCAACAAGATTGATTAGAGTATCCACTTTATCAGTATCTACTCTAATAGATTTCCTTGCCTTCTCATCTAACTTAGCGCTCTTTGCTTGTTTATCTAACGCAGCATCTACCACATTCTTCTGCAACATTTTCTCTTCAATTACAATCTCACCAAAAAGCTTTTTACTCTCAGACTCTTTATCCTCTTCATCTGTTTTAGATTGAATTTCAATAACATCTTTTAACTCATTTTGTGTTAAAGAACCTACCTCTGCTAATATTTCTCCAATGTACATTAATGATTCTGGCAAATCATTTATAAGGTTAACATATTCCCGGATATTGCTTTTAGGAGGAAGAATTCTTAACTGACAATCATCCTCAAGAAATTCAAAGACCTCCTCTATCCGTTCCTTTGTCGTATATCCCATAAAAGATAACTCAAAACCTATATAAGAATTTTTTGCATCCATTTCTTCAAGACTAGGAATTGAATTAGTTATTGTTTTTATTTTTACAATCTTTCCCATCTCACCTAGATAATTTATAAAGGACTGAGGATCTAATCCATTCCTGAATACATCTTCTCCAAATCTTAATGATATATGCCAGGATTCATTCTCCACTTCATTCTCTTCATTAGCCTTATCTCCCTCTGATGAATATGTTAAATTACCACCGGCTTTTTTTCCTGAACTACTCGCTGACTCAGGAGAAAGATATAAATTTAATTTCCTTATATAAACCGAAGACTCATCCTTCATATTATCATCTAAAATTCCATCCCTAGTAGCATCAAAAAATACTATTAATTTGGATATATAATCACGACAATCAAGTAAAAGAGGAATCATTTCAGAATCAATTTGGATTTTCTTATTCCTTACACTATCAAGCAGGTTCTCGACAACATGTGTAAACCCTTCAATATCAACAAATCCGAACATTGCAGATGATCCCTTAATTGTATGCACAGCACGAAATATTGAGTGTATGGAATCTTCATCATTAACATCATTTTCAAGGTCTAAGAGTGAACTCTCCATTACATCGAGCATCTCTTTGCTCTCCTCAAAAAAGGTATTTATCGCTTCATCCATATTATACTTTTTATCAGTCATATAATTAACCCAAATATTAGATTATTTTCCTTAAGAATAAGTTATTTCTTTTCTTTTATATAATCAATGTTTTTACAGCTTTAAGCAACTGGTCAGGTTTAAAAGGTTTAACAATCCATGCCTTTGCGCCTAATTTCTTGCCTTCCTCTTTCATATTTTCACCTGCCTCAGTTGTTAACATAATTATTGGCGTATATTTATATGATGAATATGAAGCATTGTTTTTAATATTTTTCAGAAATGTTATTCCATCCATTACTGGCATATTAACATCACATAATATTAGATTAACTTCACTTTCAGCAAGCTTATTCAATGCATCCTGTCCATCAACTGCCTCAAGAACGTTATAACCTTCCTCCTGAAGAGTAAATCCAACGGACATTCTAATTGCATCAGCATCATCAATAACCATTATTGTTTTATTCATATATTTACCTCAAAATATATTTTTTAATTTCTATAGAAATTGAATATTAAATATGAATTACCCTCTATTGATTGTTATCCTGTTCTTGATTTTCAATGATATCTAATTCTTCATCAGTTAAGATCTTATTTGCATCGAGCATTATGTACAATTTCTCATCTACCTTAGCTATTGCTTCTATAAAATCCTTATCGATATTTGTACTGAAGTGAGGTGTATTTTGTATATCATTTTGTTTAAGGGTTATTACATCAGAAACTGAATCAACAATAAGTCCAATTAATATCTCTTTTATCTCTACAATAAGTATAGATGCGGATTTAGTATAATCTGTATCCTCCAAACTGCACCTAATTCTCATATCAATTAATGGAACAACTAAACCTCTAAGATTAACAACACCCTTCATAAAAGGCATTGCATTGGGTACATGAGTGATCTCGCCAATCTCAATAATCTCTTTTACCTTTAGTGTCTCTATTCCGTAAAAACCATCCCCAAGAGTAAAAGTAACATAATCAACTTCCTTTAAAATATCCTCATCATGTTCAGTATCAATTGCAAAATCAATACCTTTATTCATTGCTTCATCAGTTGATAATTGCCTACTTATATTGAAATCATTATCATCGATCATAGAGAGTTCATCAATACTCAGAATATTATTAAGGTCCAGTAGGATAACGAAATCATTATTGACCTTTGCTATATTTTTAATAAAAGATGATCTGATTTTTGCTCCAAATTCAGGATTTGCTTCAATATCCTTATCGATAATATCAATAACTGCGTTGACGTCATCAATCATTAAGCCAACAAGAATAGATTCATTCTCATCATCAATCTCGAATATTGCAATATGAGTATTATTATTAATCTCTATTTTATGATTGTACAACCTTTCTGAAAGGTCTACAACAGGGATTATCATACCACGAATATTCACAACACCACAGATAACATCAGGCATTAGAGGTATTCTGAATATTTTTTCAAACTTTACAACTTCCTTTACAGAACTAATGTCAACACCGAATAATTCATCCCCTAAATAAAAGGTAAAATACTGATTATAATTATCATCTGTTAAGATATCTTCTTCAAGAATCTCTTGGTGAACACTTATTTCTTCCATGTTATTATTCCTTTATATCATTGTTATGATCAATTTCGATGTATTATATGCATGTAAGTTATATTATTATAACTTGCATTCTTATTTTTCCTCTATGGATTCCGGATGATTTTTCCCATTTTCAATCTGCTTATTATTTCCATAAGTATCATGTAATACAGTAGAATGATCAACCTCTTCAACCTTAAAAAAGCTCAACAAATCTTTAAGCTGTGTTGCATTTTCCATTAACATATTTGATGTTCCTGCAAGCTCTTCGGATGATGAAGCATTATTCTGAGTTATCTGGTTTAACTGCTCCATTCCAGAACTAATTTGGATTACTCCATTGTTCTGCTGTTCTGATGCTTCAGTAATATCCTGTACTAAATCTGCTGTCTTTTTTATACTTGGAACAATTTTCTCAAGAAGGTGGCCGGCGTTTTCTGCAATAGCCATACTCTCATTTGCAAGATTGCTAATATCTTTGGCTGCGCTCTTGCTCTTTTCAGCAAGTTTTCTTACCTCAGTTGCAACAACTGCAAATCCCTTTCCATGCTCGCCTGCTCTAGCTGCTTCAATAGCTGCGTTTAAAGCAAGTAGATTTGTCTGGGATGCTATATCCTCTACAAGAGTGATTTTCTCAGTTATCTCTTTCATTGCAATAACAGTATCTTTTACAGCATTTCCGCCCTCTTCCGCCTGCTTTGATGAGGTTTGAGCTAATTCATCAGTAGACCTTGAATTAGTAGTATTTTGCGAGATTGTCGCGTTCATCTCTTCCATAGAAGAAGCTATCTCTTCAACATTGGCAGCCTGAGCGCTTGCGCTTTCGCTAAGATTCTGAGCGGTGTCATTGATCTGATCTGAAGCATTAGTAAGTGAGTCTGTACGTTCTTTTACATCTTTTATAACATCCTTGATCTTTGTTAAAAATTTATTAAAATTTACAGAAAGTTCTCCAATTTCATCATCTGATGTTACATCTAGTCGTTTAGTCAGATCACCTTCACCTTCTGAAATATCTTGTAATCTTTCTGTAACTGATTTTATAGGATTGATAATTGAGCGTACAATAATAAACGATATAACTATACCACAAGCTGATAAAATAATAAAAATCGTCCATAATGCCTTTTGTGCAAGAGAAGCGATATATTGCGCTAATGAGTTAGATGCTTCTGACAATTTTTTTGGAACAGCAGATAGGGCATTCATAGCGCTTAATGCTTCAATGTACAAATCTTGATTCCTGTAAAGATCACCTTCTTCAAATACCTTTTCCATTACTTTCATATATATGTCTGAAGTTTTACGTGCTTCTGATGCTATATTAACTATATTTTTTATACTCTCACTGTTCGAAAATAGACTGAATCTTGATGTAATAATACGCGCCATATCATGATCTACTTCATAAAAAGTTTCAGATACTATATCAGCTGCTTCATCTTTTGAAGTGCCATCTATGATTTCAAGAAGTGTAGCTAAAATCGATACATATGAATATGGTACTTTTATTTTCTCTTTGTACTGTTTATAAAATTGAATTTCTTTAGTTGTAATATATTGAACAAATAATTCTTTTGCTTCCATCATTGTGACAGTATGCCCTCTTTCTATCCTTGCAATTGTGGTTGCCATGTTCAGTGTATTAGCAAACCATAATGAAGAGATTACCATTAGAAATGCCATAATAGACATAATCCCAATAATGGAATAGATCTTAAATCCTATTGATCCTGTAAAATATGACTTGATACTAAAGTTCATCAAGCCCTTTATTTTTTTATCAACTTTCATCCCAATCCTCCAAAAAGTAAATATATATTATATTATCATGCTTGACCAATAATAAAAT
>JAXHTB010000390.1:0-3697 GCA_034190185.1 Spirochaetota bacterium
GGGAAAACACAAATAAATCAAAAGTAAGAGCACGGGTAGAGCATGTATTTGGTATGATGTACTGGATGAAAGGTGATAATATCCGTAGTATCGGAATCGATAGAGCTGAAGAATCAATAGGGATGATTAACTTGATTTATAATATGAGAAGATATTGTTTTTTTGCATCATAGCTGACTGTTAGTAGCATTAGTTGAGGCACAATGATATCATTAAGGCATATGATAACGGGATTATATTTCTTAAAATCGGATTATTATATGGAAAAAAGAGAAGAAACGTTAACCTTGGTTAAAATAATAGGTAAAATACACTCAATAATTTAATTAATAGAGGTTCCCATAAATAATAGACAAAGCAGACCACACTTATTTAGAATATATTCAATTATAATAGATTTGTAATAAATTGGAGAAAATTTTGAATCAAATTTTAATTGCTGATGACAGTAAAGTAATCTATTCAATACTTAAGAAAAAGATTGAGATGGAATTGCATTATGAAGTTAAGTGGGTCAAAACATATTTTGATGCCCTTAAACTTATAAATACTGACGAATCAGGCTTTATGGCAGCCCTTGTTGGCTTGTATCTTCCAGATTCGCCTGATGGTGAGATTGTTGATTATATAATATCAAAGAATATCCCTACTATTGTTTTTACTGGGGACCCTTCTGATGAAGTGCGAAAAAAAATATGGTCAAAAAAAGTTTTTGACTACGTGTTAAAAGAAGGAGGGCATAATAACGATTATATTATCTCCCTTCTTAAGAGAATAAATCGAAATAAGTCTATTAAAATCCTTGTTGCTGATGATTCTTCAATTCATAGAGCAAAAATCTGCGATCTATTACGAGTACATCTTTATAATGTGCTTGAAGCATCTGATTGTGATGAAACACTTTCAATCTTAGATGCTAATCAGGATACCAAGATGGTTATAACAGATTTTGAAATGCCGAATATGAACGGATTCCAATTAATAAAAGATATCAGAACTAAATATAATAAAGAAGAATTATCAATTATCGTCATGTCAGGGGATAATTCTCTTTCAGCTCGATATATTAAATATGGCGCAAACGATTTCATAACTAAGAATTTTTTTACAGAAGAGTTCTACTGCAGAGTAACTCAGAATATTGAATTGGTAGAGCATATAAAGGAAATCAAGGACTCCTCAAATAAAGATTATTTAACTGACATGTTTAACCGTAAATATTTTTTTGAAGTTGGCAAAAAATTATATGCAAACTCAAAAAGAAAAAATTTATCCATATCAGTTGCAATGATTGACATCGATTATTTCAAGAGGATTAATGATGCCTACGGACATGATGTAGGAGATTTAGTGATAAAGAGTGTTGGTAATATCCTAAAAAACAGATTCAGGGAATCTGATGTCGTTGCACGTTTTGGTGGAGAGGAATTTTGTATATTAACATGCAATATGAAGAAAGAACATACAGAAAAGATATTTAATAACCTGCGAGAAAATATAGAGCATTCAGATGTAAGCTGCGGCAATAAAATAATAAATTATACAGTAAGCATAGGTGTTTGCACTGAACATTTGAACTCTCTGGAAGAGATGATAAAAGAGGCTGATATAATGTTATACAAAGCAAAAGAAGCAGGCAGGAACAGGGTATGTCTATGAATCTATAAAAAAGCTATTTTTAAATACGATATAATAGATCTTCACTGTCTCCACCTCTACCCTACCACTGATAATTGCAAAATAAATATCCTCCTAAGCTATCCTGAGATAATTCTTAAGATTTTCCATTATTATCCTGCTGGATTATGTCTCATAAAATAATTATCTTTTTTACTTTTAACATCACCTTATTTAGCTGCTAACTAAAAATTTCTTTTAATTATGTCATTTTTCCTTGACATTGAGTTTTGCAGTTTTAATTTCAACTAGAATATATATTATAATTGTGTACAGAAGAAGAATACTATTATTATGATTCAATTTTATCTGAAGGAGGTAAAAATATAGAATTATGAAGATTCATGAATTTCAGGCAAAGAAAATATTAAAGGATTATGAAATTCCTATTCCACAAGGGGAAGTCGCTACAACACCAGGAGAAGCAAAAAAAATCGCTGAGAAGTTAGGCAAAAAGGTTGTAATTAAGGCTCAAATCCATGCTGGTGGAAGAGGTAAGGGTGGTGGTGTTAAAATCGCTGATAATCCTGAAGAAGCTGAAAAGATAGCTGGAGAAATTATTGGGATGGATCTGATTACTCATCAGACTGGACCTGAGGGACGAAAGGTAAAGAGTGTTTTAGTAGAAGAGACACTGGATATTGAGAAAGAATTATACTTAGGCATTGTTATTGATAGAGCCAGGGATCAGGAACAGCCAGTAATTATGGCTTCTGCTGCCGGAGGAATGGAGATCGAAGAGGTTGCCGCAAAAAATCCAGAGATGATAATAAAAGTTGGAGCAAATCCTGTTTCCAGTTTCAGCCCTTTTCAGGGACGTAAAATTGCCTATGGACTTGGTTTAGACAAAACAATGGCTTCTAAGATGTCTAAGGTAATTCAAAAACTTTATACAATTTTCATAGAAAAGGATGCTTCAATTGTTGAGATCAATCCTCTAGTGCTAACAAAAGATGGCGAGATTTATGCGCTTGATGCTAAAATAAATTTTGATGATGACGGTCTATTCCGCAATCCAGAAATAAAGGAACTTCGCGATCTAGATGAAGAAGACCCTCTAGAAGTAGAAGCATTTAATACTGGTGTAAATTACATAAAGCTTGATGGGAATGTTGGTTGTATGGTAAATGGAGCCGGACTTGCCATGGCCACCATGGACCTCATTAAGCTTGCAGGCGGAGAGCCAGCCAACTTTCTTGATGTGGGGGGCGGAGCTGATGCTGAAAAAGTTGAAAAGGCATTTCGTATTCTTATTGCAGATAAAAATGTAAAAGCAATACTTGTAAACATATTTGGAGGAATTTTACGCTGCGACAGAGTTGCCAGCGGGATTATCCAGGCTGCAAAAAATATAAATTTGAGCCTGCCAATGGTTGTCAGACTGCAGGGTACAAATGTTGAAGAGGGCAAGAGGATTCTTCAAGAGTCGGATATTAAATTTGAAGTAGCCGAAGGGCTTTACGAGGCAGCTCAGAAAGCTGTGGCAACATTATAGAAATCAGCGAGGGAATTTATGAGTATTCTATTAAATAAAGACACACGAATAGTTATCCAGGGAATTACTGGTGGAGAAGGGAGCTTTCATGCCAGAGAAGCAATAAATTTTGGCAGCAAGGTTGTTGCTGGAGTAACTCCAGGTAAGGGCGGCACAGAGTTCGATGGATTGCCTGTTCATAACAGAGTTATTGATGCTGTTGAGAAAAACGGAGCAAATGCTTCTGGTATATATGTGCCTGCCAGTTTTGCCCCTGATGCAATATTGGAATCTATAGAAGCTGGTATAAAACTTATAGTATGCCTTACTGAAGGAATTCCAGCTTTAGAGATGGTAAAGGTTAAAAAAGCGCTAAAAGGTACAGGCGCAAGACTGATTGGACCAAATTGTCCTGGTATAACAACGCCAGGCGATGGCAAAATCGGTTTTATGCCAAACTTTATTCATAAAGAAGGAAATGTAGGAGTAATATCACGAAGCGGCACTTTAACTTATGAAGTCATACATCAATTGACTAATGCAGGA
>JAXHTB010000391.1:0-3677 GCA_034190185.1 Spirochaetota bacterium
CCAACAACTATATATTAAATATCATAATTCAAAACCTCAATTAGCAATAATATTTCCACTAAGAATTTTTTCAAAATTTTCACTTTTTTTATTAACAGATTATAACATATATTTACAAATCGGGCATTCGTTAGTTTTCAATTTTATTATTTTTAATATATAGTTGCTGGTTATTCATTGAAGGATTCAAGACTGTCTATCGATAAATTTATCACCGCTATCATCAATACATAAACTACAGGCGTTTCCATATGCAGTATATATGGAAGATTAGAGGAATCAACAAAAAAGATAGTAGGATGCTTAAGGTTTTCGTTAAATGATTAGTAGTCAGAAAGCTTGAATCCTTTAAAGCAGAAACCACTAATTTAGTATAACGTGTTAATGTTTATCATTATGAGGTTAGAATTGATAAACTGTCTATATACTTCTTTCAAATTTTCTATTTTATTTAAATATCTTAGGAGGGTAACATGAAAAAAATTGGTTTATTTCTTCTATCTTCTGTAGTTGTTGTGAGTTTTATTTCGTGTGCTTCTACTCCAGATGCTGAAAGTATGGCAAAAATGGAGAAGGCAAAACAACTCTTTGAACAAAGAGCCGATGTTGCTAAAGCAAAAGAGGGAGTTGCATTATTTCAAGAAATAATTGAAAAAAATCCTCAATACACCCCAGCATTTGAATTACTGTCAAGGCTTACAGTATATCTTTGTATGGACCTCGCATCAAATAAGAAAACTGCAATGGAAGCATATGAATATATGGGAGTTGCTGGAGAGGTAACTGATGCATGGCTTAAGTTTGAACCAAATAGCGGTCCAGCTAACTTCTGGAAGGCATATTCTGCAGCTGCTGCAAAAGATATAAAAACTGCCCTAATATATGGGGAAAAGGCTATTGAAATAGATCCTAACTATTTAAACGGCTCTCCATACACAATGATGGGTTATCTTAAAGGTGTATTACCACCATTCCTTGGAGGAGATTTAGAAGCTGCTTATAAATATTTGGATAAAGCAATGGAAGCTGCTCCTGACAATCTCATGATTCATAGAATTAAGGCATTACTATTAGTTAATGAAGCAAAGGCTGCAGCTAAAAAAGCGATGGTTCATTTGCAATTTGTTGTTGAATCTCCACCTATGAAGGGCTGGGGCCCTGAAGCTAGGAGGGATAAAGCTGTAGCTAAAAAGTTACTTGGTGGATATGGAAAAGGATTAAAAGTTCTGGCTAAGTAATCGAATATATAAAATTTTTAATTTAAAACCCGAATTAAGCAATTAAATTCGGGTTTTTTGTTGAATATATAATCTTTTAAAATATAAATCAAAGGAGGAGATCATGGAGGACTGCATTTTTTGTAAAATTATCAGAGGAGATATTCCCAGTTATAAAGTTTACGAAGATGATAAGATATTTGCTTTTGCAGATATAAATCCTATATCTGATGGTCACACACTAATCACTCCTAAGAGACATTCAGAGAATCTATGGGAAATACCGGAAGAAGATCTAATTGCTGTTCAGCTTGCTTCAAAAAAAATAATCCTAGCTATTAAAGAGGTTTTTAGTCCTGCAGGCGTAGCGTGTCTTCAATTAAATGGTAAAGGGGCGAACCAAGTGGTTATGCATTATCATCTTCACTTGATGCCGCGTCTAATGGGTAAAAACGAACTACCAGTAACAACATGGGAATTAAAGCAAGGTGATATGGATGCTATTAAAAATACTGCTGAAAAGCTCGCAGCAATGATAAGTTAACCAAATATGCCCCTTACTAAGGATTATAATTTCGAGAGTTATTGCAACCCCTATACATTCTCTTCAACCTCTTTAAATCCTTAAGCCAATATTAGAATCTTAGGATCTGCTTACATATTGGCAAAGTAATAAAATAAGTACACATAGTAGATATACAAAATCAGAATAAAACAAGGCTACAATCTATCAATTTGTAAAGCCTCATTCACTACTTTTAGTGGTTCGACATCTATAATTAGCATTGCATTCTTCAATAATGCAAAAAACATCTATCTGAGAAAAAAAATAAAATATCATTATTATATTACTTTAGCATTAGTAAAATTTCTATCACTTTGAGATCCCATTGTTTTTTGATCAATTTTACGTTTTAAATCACTAATTTCTGATAAAAGATTACTATAAGTTGTATGCATACCATTTTTCTTGGCATTTTTAGCTTGAACTTCTTTATGCCTGAGTGATTCTTTAAGATCCTCAATCGATTTCATTTTACAACCTCCATTTTTAACATTTAACTTTACAATTTAATAATATATCACTAGGAAGTCAAGAAATTTTTTAATAATTTTTTATCATCAAACAGCAAACATAAAAAGCTCTATTATAAATAACAAACCCAAGCATATGAAGAAACAAATATTGTAAAAGTGTATTCCCCGATTCAACACAACAATCTATTTTTATACTCTTACCTCTTCTGAATCCTCATCCATCAAAAATTCAACTTAAATTATCAAAGTATAATATTAGTAACTTTAACAATCAGATACCTGTATTCTTTGTTTTTTTTGATTTTAAGATATACAAAAAATTATTCTTGAAAAATAATTGATTTTATGGTTTTAAATTGAGGGCTGACTTTTTGCAATATTACATTGCAGATATTCACAACAAAAAGGAGTACAGTTGAAAATGAATAATCTTATGGCTGTTATTTTAGTTGCGGGCACAGGAGAAAGACTTTATCCATTAACTAAGGATCTCCCCAAATGCCTCATCGATATTGGCGGTATAACTATACTTGAACATCAACTTCGTAATTTGATGCTCAATGGAATTAAGGATGTAATTCTTGTAACAGGTTATAAAGCAGAAAAAATTGAAGAATCAGTTCAAAATTTTGGTTTATCAGATATGAATATAAAACTGATTTATAACTCATTTTTTGAAGTATATAATAATTTATATTCATTATTCATAGCTTTAAAAGAAATTAACAGTGATTTTATGATTGTAAATGGAGATGATGTATTTCATCCAGATATTTTAAAAAAATTGATTGAAGCTAAAGTAGAAGAAATTACACTTATGATAAATAAAAAAACATCATACGATTCTGACGATATGAAAGTAACTATTAAGGATGAAAAGATCGAACTAGTTAATAAACAGATTGATAGCAACAAGGCAGATGGTGAATCTATAGGTATAATGAAATTCACTGGATCAGGTGTAACCAAGATAAAAGAGATGGTTACTGAGATGGCGAATACACCAGAAGGCCAAAAGGTGTTCTATCTAAAAGCAATACAAAATATTGCGAATAAACATAACATTGTAGGATATGTTGATATTGGAGATTTGCCATGGGGGGAGATTGATTACCCTGAAGATCTTCAATATGTAAAAAATACTGTTATGAAAAAAATCAATACTTACAATAAAAAGATAATTTAAATTATCTTGAATTTATTTCAAAAACTCCGCAGAAAGGTGAATTTACAAGAATATTCCTAAATGAATGAAAAATTAACCAAAGGTATAATAATTGCAGTAGATGACAGGTCATTTCTAAATCTCTGGGGGATGACACTAATTGAAAAGACTATGAGACAGTTGTCTGAACAGCAATTTGATGAATGTATAATCGTATTCAAAGATAACATAAAAATCGAGAATATCATAAGAAAGGA
>JAXHTB010000392.1:0-3676 GCA_034190185.1 Spirochaetota bacterium
CTATAGAACTCAAGCCTCGGGTCTGCCCAGAAGAATCAGGATATTTCCTGCATAAATGGATTATTAAGTCCTCGTATCTAAAGGCTTTATGAAAATTGCCCTTCTCAAGAAGAAATGCCAAATACACGCTAAAAGGATAGATTGCCTTATAATGAATACCGGTATTTAAGCATAATTTAACAGATTGCAGCGCAGCAAGAAAAAATTTGTCAACCTGTCCGATTGAATAATATGCTGGGATTAAATTGTTGTATAAAGAAAAAAGTATAAGATCTCTCCTGCTAAAGGATGTTTCCTTATTGATAATTTCAAAAGGATCAATACTGTAATCATCAATAGTGCCTGCATACTCATCAATTTTTATTCTTACGCTCTCTGCATCAATAGGAATTGAATTGTTGAAATATTCAAGTCCCTTGTTTAAAGTTTCAATAGCGATATAATATTCTCCAATAGAGAGCAAATTTGCTGACTGCACTACAAGACACTCAATCTTATCTAAATCATTTATTGATCTCTCAAGCAAAATATCCAGCAAAGCCAGTGATTCCTTATGATTCCCAATAGCCATCTCGCTTCTTGCAAGATTTATATAGGATGAAAATCTAAATTCATAATACGAGTCCCAGTAATCATCAGATAAAAGCCTTACACTCTGCCTGAAATATTTATTAGAAATCTCAAAATTGAAATACTTAAGAGCTCTGTTGCCTGCATAGTAATTAAGCCTGGCTAACTTAAACACAGATATCCGGTTCAAATTCTTATTTATTCCATCATTCAAATGATCCACTATAGTAAAAAGATTATCCACACCTTCCGGGTTAACTCCTCTTGGAATAATAGATAGTAGTTTGTTCCCGATTCTCCGATTTATTTTTTTAAACTCATCTTTGGGGATGTTCTGCCTGATAGCTTGATGCAGCTTCTTATGAATAAAGCTAATGGAATTCTCATCAATAATCAAAACTCCGATCTCAACAGCAGGCGATAAATCAGCAAATACAACACTCTTCTCCATATCAACAGCTTCACAGAAATCAACAATACTAAACTGATATCCCATACAAGCACATAATTTTAGCAAATCCCTTGTGTTGGCAGGAAGCGTCTCGATTCTTGACAGGAAGGGACCTATAATATCCTCAGGCAGATCAATTTTATGAATAGATCTAATATCCCAATTCCATTGATTTTCATCATTTAAGCATAGAATGCCTTCCTTTTGAAAGGATAATAAAACATCAACAATCAAATTTGGATTACCTAGAGATACATCTGATATAAATTTTATTAACGGCTTAAGCTCAGTATTATTCGAGCCTGTCATATTGGAAATCATCCGGTGGCAGTCATCTGCATTTAAAGGCTCTAATCTAATTATATCGACTGGCCATTCGCTCTCCTTTGCTCTCATTATAAGATTCTTCAAGGGATGGTTAGCTTCTAGTTTATTATTCTGATAGGCTCCAAGCAGATAAATGTATTTTTTTTCTTCATTACTTGCTAACATATCTGATATAAACATAAAAGATGAAAGATCACACCACTGAAGGTCATCAATAAAAATAACTAATGGGTGCTCTTTCGAAGGAAGAGAACCTACAAAACTGTTAAAAATATCCTTAAAACGGTTCTTCGCTCTTGTTGGCGGAAGGGGTTCGACATCAGGTTGAACCCCTATGAGTTTCTCAAGATCTGGTATCTTCTCTATGATCAAAGTTCCATTAATCCCTACAGCATCAATTATCCTCTCTCTACATCTTTCAACTTCTTCTTCATCTTCAGAAAGTAACCGTCTAATAAATTTTGCAAAAGCCTGCATAATCATATCATAAGAAAGATCATTGCGATCTTTACAACACTTCCAATCAATATAATAGCTGCCTTTTTCAATAAAAAAACCTTGTAATTCCTCAACAAGTCTTGTTTTGCCAATCCCAGGCTGTCCAGAAATTAAAAGTGTTCTAAAGTCGCCATTTTGAACTTTTTTATACTCTTTCTTTATAATATCGATTTCATTCTTACGTCCAAATATCTTTGAAGGAAGAAATATCTTATCAACTAAATCTCTAGAACCAAGTGTAAAATCTGAGATCTTTCCAGAGTTAATATATTCCTCTCTGCATCTCTCAAGATCAAATATAAGACCTTTCCCAGTTCGATAGCGTTCCTCCTGTTGATTTTCTATCATCTTCAAGATGATTTTCCCGACAATAGAAGGTACCTCCGGCGCTAATTCAAAAATTGAGGGAGCATTTTCAGTTAAATTAGAATTAATTATTTCTATTGGAGATTCCCTTTGAAAAGGCTTTTCACCTGTAATGAGTTCATAGAACAGAACTCCTGCTAAATATAGATCACTTGAAAAATTCGGGGTCATATGTAAAAGGCTGTGCTCTTCAGGTGACGTGTAAGGCAAGGTCTTTATAAGCAGATCAGGGTTACTTAAATAATCATCTTCTTTTGTAAGGAAATGCGAAATCCCAGAATCGATAATCTTTATTCTGCCGCTTTCATGATCATATAAAATATTTTCAGGACTTCTTACTTTATGAATAATATTAGATTTCTGAATATTAATTAGTATTTCTATAAATTGAATGGCAACATCTAAAAACTGAATAATTCCCCAATGATATTTTTGAAAATATTCCACAATAGGTATACCTTTAAAATCTTGAAAAACCAGAACAATACCATCACTATAACTACCTACACCATATAAGGATAAGAAACCCTCAATCCTATGATTGGATAAATTGAGCAGTTCCTGTTTTAATTTTTCAATGCATGAAGATTTATTACCAATAGTATTATAAGTCTTCACTAAAACAGGTTCGTTATCTTTATCTCTTTCCCCTCTGTAAAGGATAGAATCATTACTCCGACACAACTCTTCCTTAAGTGTGTATCCACAAACCTTGATCACTAGAAACTCCAAATTCAGATTATAAATCAGTATAATAATTTATGACTTTATTGAAGTCGAATTTCACTGAAACATAGAACAATTCATCAGTGGATTATTTTTTCTAAAATTAAATACTGAATAATATTAATTTTTAATAAAAAACATGTACATAACTTACAATTTACACTACAGTAAATTTTTTAGAAAATAATAGAAAAAAGCTGAGTCATATCCCTTGACCACAGCTGTGCTCAAAGGATATGGGAAATGTGGTTATGCGATTTTTATACTTGCAGAACCGGAATAGCCAGATATATATTACTAATCGCTGGAGGTTAATAATGCAGAAAAAAATACTGTTTCCCGATGTAGATTGACTACTCATTAGTGATAAAAATCGACAAGTAACTTTTTGATACTTATCCTTACATCTTAAGTAATATTTTAGTAAGAATGTCAATATAAATATTAATGAAAAATATTTTTTTTCATTAATATTCAAAAATACTCAAATATAACATAATAAATTTCTTGACTATTTTTTTCTATATATATATTTTTAACAAATTCTTTCAAGAAAAAATCTGTCATCCTGATTTTAATGGAGATGCATCATGAAGAGATTCAGATCATTTATAAAACTATTTTTACTAATAACAGCATACTTTACAATATCGTCAGGTTGTTTTCTTGTTGATGACAGCCCACTCAAAGATGGTGACGGCAAGGACTTAGGAAATCCGAAATTTGCCAGTGGTCCTG
>JAXHTB010000393.1:0-3652 GCA_034190185.1 Spirochaetota bacterium
CTTTACTATAATTATTTAATGCTTGTAATCCAGGCGGTTCAGAAGGCAGGAACCGTTGATGACACCGATAAAATAAGGGATGTTATAGTTAATAATGCATGGGATTTGCCCTGGGGTAAGATGAAGAAATATTTTACAAACAATTAAAAGTAGATGATGTACCATATTTTGTAGAAGAACATTTAATTAAAGGACGCATAGTCAAAAAGCATCTATTTGAAGAATCAGAAAGAAAAGAACTAATACCAAAAATGTCAGACATCGGCTTTTTTAAGAACCAGATGTTAGTCGCACTAAGAAACAGAGGGCTTATAAATCCGGATAAAATTGATGAATATATAGGAACTGACGGTTATTTAGCAACAGCAAAGGCCCTAAATGATATGACGTCTGAACAAATTATTGAAGAAGTCCTAAATTCTGGTTTGCGCGGAAGAGGCGGGGCAGGATTTCCCACAGGAATGAAATGGAAATTCTGTATGAATGCAAAAGACAATCCCAAATATATTTTATGTAATGCTGACGAAGGCGATCCAGGCGCTTTTATGGACAGGTCAATATTAGAAAGCGATCCTCATGCAGTGATTGAAGGTATGATTATCGGAGGAAAGGCGATCGGTGCAAACAAAGCCTATATATATGTACGAGCAGAGTATCCCCTTGCTATTCAACGTTTAAATACAGCTATAGGACAGGCTAAAGAATATGGCCTATTAGGTAAAGATATTTTAGATAGCGGATACGATTTTGATATAGAAATATATCAAGGAGCAGGCGCTTTTGTCTGCGGAGAAGAAACAGCTCTGATGCAATCTATAGAAGGAAAACGCGGAATGCCAAGACCACGCCCCCCCTTCCCTGCTAATAAAGGATTATGGGCTAAACCAACAGTATTAAACAATGTTGAGACCTATGCTAATATTCCTCAGATAATTTTAAGAGGATCAAACTGGTACTCTAATATTGGAACTGAAAAAAGCAAAGGCACAAAGGTATTTGCATTAACTGGGTGTGTTAGAAATATCGGATTAATTGAAGTTCCAATGGGAACACCCCTTAGATCTATCGTGTATGATGTAGGTGGTGGTATTCCTGATCATGGTAAGCTTAAAGCAGTGCAAATCGGTGGTCCATCAGGCGGGTGTTTGCCAGAAAGTTTAGTCGATACGCCTGTAGACTATGAATCAATGGCTCAAACTGGCGCAATTATTGGTTCCGGCGGAATGGTTGTAATGGACCAGGAAAGCTGTATGGTAGATGTCGCGAAGTTTTTCCTATCATTTACTGCTGAAGAATCATGTGGGAAATGCACACCGTGCAGGGTAGGAACAACAGCAGTTTTAAATAAATTAAACGATATTACTGAAGGCAAAGGAAAACCTGGTGATATTGAGATACTTGAAGGAATGTGTAAGAATATAACATCATCTTCTCTTTGTGGCTTGGGACAAACAGCTCCGAATCCGGTTCTTACTACAATAAGGTATTTTCGAGATGAATATGAAGCGCATATCTATGATAAAAAATGTCCTGCTGGTGTATGTAAAGAACTAATTGAATTTCATATAATTGAAGAAAATTGTAAAGGATGTGGACTTTGCAAAAAGAATTGCCCTCAAGATGCTATAACTGGTGAAAAGAAGAAATTACATGTCATAGATCAAAGCCTATGTATAAAATGTAGACTATGTTATGATTCATGTAAATTCGATGCAATTGAGATAAGATAAGATATCATATTATTTATAAGTGCTATTACAAAATGATATTAATAAATAATCTGAAATAGAATTAAGAATAATTTAGAAAATCACAATGAAATAACAATATCAATTAAGTAATAATAACAGAAAAAGTTGAGAGGATATATGAGTTCTGATAAATTGATAAATATAAATGGTGTTGACTACAGCTTCAATGATGGAGAAACCATATTACAAGTAGCAACTAGAAATGGAATATTTATTCCAACACTCTGCCATCTAGAAGGTACATTCCCTACTGGAGCATGCAGAATCTGCGTTGTTGAAGTTAAAGGCGCTCGTTATCTAGTTGCGTCCTGCACAATGCCGGCAGAAAATAATATGGTGGTGCTTACTGACACACCTAAGGTAATTGAGGCAAGACGATATGTAATAGCTTTTTTGTTAGCCTCTGGAAATCATAACTGTGCTTCAAGGGGGAATACTTATTTAGATTGGACCGATTTTCAACTCGATGTAAGAGATTATGATGATAGAACTGAGATATGTGATGCTTATGGTGTATGCAAATTACAGGAATATGCATATCTTTATCAGGCAATGGACTTACTAACAGAAATAAGAATTTCAGAGTTTAAACCAGAATATCCAATTGAAGCAGATAATCCATTAATTATTCGTGATACCTCAAGATGTATATTATGTGGACGCTGTGTAAAAGCGTGCAACGAAATTCAGGTTAACAATGCAATAAACATCGGATACAGGGGAGCAGAAGCAAAAATTATTACTGCAGGCGACAATCCCTTAGCAAATTCAGACTGCGTTTTTTGTGGTGAATGCATACAAGTATGTCCAGTCGGAGCACTTGTTGAAAAAAACAGCAGATACACAAGACCCTGGGAACTAGAAAAGATAGAAAGTACATGTGTTTATTGTGGAACTGGATGTTCAATAGATATATTTGTAAAAGACGGCAAAGTCGTTAAGGTTGGTGGTACTGAAAAAGGAATAACAAATCAAGGAAGCCTTTGTGTAAAAGGAAGATTTGGTAATGACTTTATTCATGATAAAAATAGACTAACTCAACCTTTAATACGCAATGGGAATGACTTTAAAACAGCTACATGGGAAGAAGCTTTAGATTTAATCAGCAGTAAATTGACAGAAACAAAGGAAAAATATGGATCAGATAGTATAGCAGCCTTAGCTTCAGCTCGATGCACTAATGAAGATAATTACGTAATGCAAAAATTTGTGAGAGCGGTGATAGGCACCAACAACATTGACCACTGCGCTCGTCTTTGACACTCTTCAACAGTAGCCGGTCTGGCTACAGCATTCGGAAGTGGCGCAATGACAAACTCAATTGAAGAGATCGACAAAACTGATTTAATGCTACTTACTGGAACAAATACTACAGAAAATCATCCAATAATATCAAGTAGAATGAAAAGAGCTGTAAAAAATGGTGCAAAACTCATTGTAATTGATCCAAGACAAATTGATATTACTCAATTTTCTGATATATTCCTACAACCAAAACCAGGAACTGATGTTGCATGGATAAACGGATTAATGAATGTTATTATAAATGAAGACCTCTATAATAAGGAATATGTTTCTAATAGAACAGAAGACTTTGAGAAGCTAAAGGAAACAGTTGCGAAATATGATCCAGAAAAAGTCGAAAGTATTACAGGTATTTCAAAGGATGATATTGTTGAAGCTGCGAGACTTTATGCATCCGCACCTAAAGCTTCTATTTATTATGCAATGGGGATAACCCAGCATATTTCTGGAACCAATAATGTTAAATCACTTGCAAATTTAGCAATGCTTTGTGGAAATGTTGGAATTGAAGGTGGTGGGGTCAATCCTTTACGAGGCCAAAATAATGTACAAGGCGCATGTGATTTGGGATGCCTACCAAATGTATATACAGGATA
>JAXHTB010000394.1:0-3628 GCA_034190185.1 Spirochaetota bacterium
ATATCAGGCAAAGTCTATCATTTTGGCAACAGGCAGTGAAATGCAGAAATTAGACATCCCAGGGGAGAATAAATTTGTTGGAAAAGGTATTTCATATTATGCTGTTCGTGATGCGGATAAATTTGCTGGCAAAAAGGTTATGATAGTTGGCGGCGGAAATACAACAGCGAAAAGCGCTCTGGTGGCTAAAAGCAAGACTGATGAAGTTATCCTTGTCCATCGCAGGGAGTCGATGAGAGCATATCCAAGAATGGTGAAGAGATTGCAGAAAGAAGGCATAAAAATACAATATAACACTGAAGTAAAGGAAATAAAAGGAAGCGATAAAGTTGAAAAAGTAGTATTGATTAATAATAAAACAGGTGAAGAAGAGGAGATGCAGATAAATTGGGTAGTGATCTGTGTAGGCACTACACCTAACACTGAAATAGCGCAGAAAATGAATCTTGATATGACAGAAAAATTCATAAAAGTTGATGATCAGATGAAAACCAGCAGTAAAGGAGTATTTGCATGCGGAGAACTCACTCCAGGTCATCGTCACCTTATCAGCTCTGCCGCTGAGGGTGCTGCCGCAGGAATGGCTGTCAGCGAATATTTGGCATTGGAGATGGTGAAAAGTGGAGAGATGTTTGAAGGCGCAAAGCATGGGAAATATGCTGATGAATACCAGACTATGTTGAAATAAAATCGATTCATGGAATCGGGAAAATAAGAAAAAGGGAGTCCGAGTGGAAGGAGCTTTCTCATTTAAATTATCATTCAACAATAATCCCTATCATATAGGGATGTAACAAATATAATATTTATTTCTGGATTTTTTCCTTGAAGAAAAAATATGATTGTAAATTGTTGATTATCATCAAGCTTATCTCGAATATAATCACCCTATTCATCAGTCTCTGACAACTTGCCTATTTGCGATTCTTCCACTGAATGAGTGGGCATATTAATCTGCTTCAGTTCTCCATTAGTATATTTATCTATTACCGCTCTTACTGAGAGATTCTCCTCTATTTTATAAATATCAATAAAATTATCCTTTAACATATAGAAAGATATTTCGCCAATCCTAGAAGTAAACAACAGGTCCAGTTTATATCCGATGACTGCCCTAATAACTTTAATTCCAACATGTTTTGTCTCCCCCAGAAATTCGTTGTAATAGAAATCTTCAATTTCCACATCAAAATTATTAAGCCTTACAATAACATAGTATGGTGCCCTGCCGAAATGTCCATAAACTTTAGAATCTAACCCCTTCATTCCCTGCACTGGAATGATGGCTGACACAGACTTTTCCTTTGAAGGCTCAATATGAATAAAAACAGATTCTATGTGTTCATATTTTTTTACAACAAACTCTTCTACTTTATCTGCCAATTCATGTGCTCTATATAGAGGAAGCGTAGGAGAAGTTTCAATTTTACACTCAACCATCTTGAATGGCCCTGACTGCCGTATTTTTACATCGCTTTCTCCTTTTACGCCATAAATTTTATTTATCTCATTCTCAATCTCAGTTTGAAGTCTTGGATCTAAATTCGCATCCATTAAAACCAGAAGTGTTGTCCATACATTTGTCAAACCCAACTTGAGAATGAGAAATGATATAAATATAATAACAGAGCCTTCGATATATGGAATCTTTGCATAAGCTAAAACTAATCCCAAAAGCACAACTATCGATGAAAAAATATCTAAAAATGATTCACTAGCATTGGCTAATAGTGATTGTGAACCTATTGTCTGACCAACAGCCCGCTCCTTTTTCGCAATAAAATATGCAGTAATTATGGAGATCACTGTAACAGCAACCGGAAAGACTGGAAATTCACGGATATTAGATATTAAGAGAAGCTTCTGGTATCCATCTTTGAACAAACCTACTCCTGCCCATACGATTAAAGCACCAATAATGAGGCTTACCAGTGTCTCTGCTCTATATAATCCATAAGGAAACTTTTTGGTTTTCTTTTTTGAAGCAAGCCAAAGTCCGAATCCTGAAGCAAAAATGGCCAAAAGATCTGCGACGCTGTGAAAGGCATCAGCTATAAGAACCTTTGAATCAAACAAATACCCTATTATAGCCTTCATAATAGCCAAAAGTAATGTTATAAAGGTAGCTATAAAAGCTATTCTCTGGCCCTGCTTTAAGCCATTTACTCTCTCCATAACAGACTCTACTTTTCGTTATAAAATTGGCGAGCCATTAGGGAGTTACACTGAGGACATTTTGTTTGAAAACATGGCAAGCTGGGTTGATGAGGGACTAATGTCCCGCAATTAGGACAAATACAATTCACAGTTCGATCTCCCCTGCCAGATACTCCAGTGCTTCTGTCGCCACGAAATCTTCTTCTGCCACCCTTGCCTCCTCCTTTTCCAAAACCAAACGGCATATTAATCTCCTTCCTTTTAAATATCTTCTATTATATCAGATATCATGTATGTTTTCAATTTATTCTCTTTTTATAACAAGCTTATTGTGTAGTGTTATAGAATATCGTCCAAGCTTACCGACTGCTTTGTGATTCAATGGAAAAACCGCTCATTTTTAGGGCTGTTATCCCCTGACCTGACTTCAATCCCTTTATAACAACAAATGCTCCTTTTCCATAACCATTCCCAACATATTGAGTATTAAGTCCTGGAAAGAGTGTCTGTTTGATCTCAAAATATATAAATCCGACATCCCTTAAGTAGGTTAAAACTTCCTCAGTAGAAAAAAAGTTGGCTGACTGATAAAACTTGCTTTTATTTCTTTTAAGGCTGTATTCCTTCCCCAATTCACTATTTTTATCAACAAACCCAACAACAATAAATCTATCATTCTTTATAACACGAAATGCTTCCTGAAAAGATTTTATAATATCATCAACAAAACATATGGTAATAACCATCAAAACAAAATCAAAACAGCTGTTTGAAATTGGCAAGTTTTCTATCACACCACTAATCACATCTATCCCTATATCTCTTGCTCTATCTGCCATCTTTATAGAAGGCTCAACGCCTATTCTAATTCCTAAAGGCCCTGCGAACTTGCCTGAGCCAACACCGACCTCCAGACCTTTCCTTTAAAAGGAATAAAATTCTTTATTGCATTAAGCTCCACTTCATATACTTCTCTATGTTTAACAAACCATTCATCATACTCCTCACTAAAGGATTCAAACGGTTCAATCTTTGCCATTTATTTCTCAATCATTTTGTTATTTCAAAATATGCTGATCTTATAATGTAAATTATACATATCTGTTTTTCATTAAAATCAAAGAATCCTCTTTTACTCCAATATGGTCAGCAATTACACTGCATTTGGCCTTCAAAAGAAAAAATATCGGAGCATTGACATCAGACAATGCTTCGAAATTACCCTGTCCCTTACTAATTATCATTTGAGCATTTTCAAATATTTCTTTGAAAGCAGCGGTGCATGTATGCATCACGTTCCCAGGTGCCTCGGTTCCTGAGGAAATAATGTCAGCTACTCTGTCAATCCCAGCTTCAACAGCCTCCTGTTTGGTAACATCGTTAATTACCGGATTTTCTCTAACAACGAAAGTCACAGGCTTGCCTATCTCTTCTATTAACAATCGGTCAAACACTGCTTCCCCAGCATTAT
>JAXHTB010000395.1:0-3620 GCA_034190185.1 Spirochaetota bacterium
TCACAGAGTTTTGTATGAATCATATTATCACCTTTAACAATAATTTAAATAACAGGCTGCTATGATTGTATTAGGCATGAAAAATTACAAGAAATAATTTCCTAAACACTAGATATGACAATAATTACGAAAAAAACCGTAATAAAAAAAAAAATCTTTGACAAAATTCTATTATCTTAATTTTCTCTATTCATGTTATTCACTTAAAAAAGTGACAACATACTTTCCTTAAATTATTGTATAATTATAATGCTTATTCAATTAAATAACCTTCTTCAGAATGTAAAGATCTGATTAGGCATTCCGGTTATTTTTCAAGTGACAATTAAAGGATCAGTGAGAATATGTCCAAAAAAAAATATAATGTTGTTGTAAAAAATGAGTTCTGTAAAGGGTGTAACCTTTGCATAGAATATTGTAAAAAGGATATATTAACATCCTCAGAGAAAATAAATCTCAAGGGCTATCATTATGCAGAACCTGTTAAAGATAAAGAATGCATAGGATGTATGGTTTGTACCCTTGTATGTCCAGATCTTGCTATAGAGGTTTACAGTGAATAAAATATTTATCAGCGGGAATCATACCTTTGCAGAAGCTGCAATTAGAGCCGGATGCAAATGTTATTTTGGTTATCCTATTACACCGCAAAATGAACTTGGCGAATATATGTCATCGAATATTAGAGCGTCAGGAGGAGTTTTTGTCCAGGCAGAGAGCGAGACATCAGCCATAAATATGGTTATAGGAGCAACAGCAGTAGGCGCAAGAGTTATGACATCATCATCAAGCCCTGGCATAAGCCTAAAACAGGAGGGGATATCCTTCCTTGCATGTTTTGAGATGCCAGCAGTTATTGTAAATGTAATGAGGGGAGGCCCTGGACTTGGCAACATTGCGCCTGCTCAGGGAGACTATTTTCAGGCAACTAGAGGCGGTGGCCATGGAGATTACAGAACCCCTATACTAGCCCCTGGATCTGTTCAGGAAATTGCAGATCTTACCTATTTTGCCTTCGATCTTGCAGATCAATATAGGACACCGGTTATGGTTCTAGGAGATGGAATGCTGGGGCAAACTATGGAACCTGTAACATTCCCTGAAACAAAAAAGGAATTCCCTGAAAAGGAGTGGGCACTTAAAGGCAGAGGCGATAGACCAAGCAGATATCTGGCTTCCCTAATACTAGATACAATGGAGATGGAAAGGCATAACTGGAAGCTTTTCCGAAAGTATCAGGAAATTGAAAAAAATGAAGTTAAATATGAATCTTATATGATGGACGATGCTGAAATAACAGTAATAGCTTATGGCACAACAGCAAGAATTGCAAAAGCAGCCATCAACCGCGTTAGAAAAGACGGAATACCAGCTGGACTAATAAGACCTATAACCCTTTGGCCATTCCCCAAAAAGATAATCTCAGAAACAGCAGACAAAATCAAAAACATTATTGTATTTGAGATGAGCACAGGCCAAATGCTGGACGATGTCAATCTTGCTCTAAACGGAAAGGCAAAAGTACACTTCCATGGGCGCCCCGGAGGAATTATACCAACTCCGGTTGAATTCGCAAGAATTATTAACAGAGAATACCAATTACAAAATAAGAGTAAAAAATGAAATTAGTAAACACATGGCCTAAGTATTACAAAAAGGATGTTATATCACATTATTGTCCTGGATGCGGACATGGAATTGTACACAGAATAACTGCTGAATTGCTAGAAGAGCTGGATATCGGGGGAAAAGCTATCTGTGTAAATCCTGCAGGTTGTGCTGTATTGGCTTATAAATATTTCGACTTTGATGTAATAGAATCTGCACACGGAAGAGGCACTGCTGTAGCTACAGGTTTAAAAAGAGCAAGACCGGATCTTTTCATCTTTTCTTATCAGGGAGATGGTGACCTAGCTGCAATCGGTACTGCAGAAACAATACACTCTGCTAATAGAGGTGAACATATAACTGTAATCTTTATAAATAATGCCGTATATGGAATGACCGGCGGCCAGATGGCCCCAACTACACTATTAGGACAGAAGACAACAACTACTCCCACTGGAAGGAACCCTAAATTTGATGGATATCCATTGCATATTACAGATGTTGTTGCTAGTTTCCCGGGAGTTATCTACGCTGAAAGGGTGGCTGTCAACAGTCCTGCAGGAATAAAAAAAACAAAAGATGCAATAAGAAATGCATTTCAGGTACAAATTGACGGTTTAGGATATTCTATTGTTGAGGTGCTTTCTCCATGTCCTACAAACCTAAAACTCTCAGCTCAAAAATCTTTTGAATGGATTACAGATGTTATGACCAAGGAATTCCCTACAGGTGTTTTAGCAGACAGAAGGGAGAATAAGGAATAATTATATGTTAATAAAGATAATTTTCGCAGGATCTGGTGGACAGGGCGTTCTTACAATGGGCTACATTCTTGGAAATGCAGCTATGTACGAAGATTTTCATGTTACATATCTTCCCTCTTATGGAGCTGAGGTCAGAGGAGGAACAGCAAATTGTACTATTAGCATATCAAATGAAGAAATTGCTTCACCAGTAGCTTCATCACCAGATATAATTGTAGCATTGAATCAACCTTCAGCAAATACCTTTATAAATAGAGTAGCCAGTGGTGGTCAGATGATTTATAATTCAGATCTGATTATGTCAGTGCCGTTTAGGGGAGATGTAGATCTGTTTCAGGTCCCTGCAAATACAATTGGACGAAAGATAGGCAATGAAAGATCCTCTAATATGGCTCTACTTGGAGCATTTATGAAATTGACCAACATTATTAAATTTGATAGCATTATAAGCAGTATTGAAAATATTTTAGGGAATAAAAAGAAAGTAATCGAATCCAGCAAAAAAGCAATCACAGAGGGATATAACGGTTTCCCCTTTGACAATGGAACAATATAGAGAGGAGATAACCATGCCAATTACACAAATTAGCATCGATGTTGAAAATAAACCAGGCATGTTAAATAATGTCTGTGAAATATTAGAAAAAGAACAGATAAATATTAAAGCAATAATGGCCTTTTCAGTACTAGAGCCGGTACAAATTCACTTAATTGTAAATGATCCTGTAAGAGCTGAGAATGTTTTAAGAAGTAACGATTTTCCTATATCAACAAAAGAGGTTATTGCTGTTGCAACCCCTGATCATCCAGGTGGTTTAAATGCTGTGCTTAGGCCTTTAAAAGAAGCAGGCATCAATATTGAAACACTCTACCCTTTTATTTATCATAGCAATGAAGATGCTATAATGATAATAGAAGTCGATATGATAAAAGAAGCAAAAAAGATATTAAAAAAACATTGGGTAAAGACATATAGCACAGAAATTTATAATATGTAGAACAACCTCAATCGATATATACATATTTCTGTTTTCTTCAATGATAGCACTTTCGTAAAATGCATATTAGGAGAAAAGATTTAAGGCAGATCCTCTTCACCCTTCCCATCTGATCGGTTCACTAAGCAAGATAAGGATTCTCCCCCTTACAGGCAAGGCATATCTCTTCATCTTCTTCTAATGGGAAAGCTTCATTGCACATTGCACAGATAGCAATACTGCCCTTCTTTTTCTTTTCCATATATTGGGG
>JAXHTB010000396.1:0-3594 GCA_034190185.1 Spirochaetota bacterium
TTTGGTAATTGATTGGCATTCTTTTGTTCAAAAAAATATCATCGCAAAAGACATACAAACTGTTAATAGAATTTCATCTGAAAATATTAGCGCTATTTATAATCAATACCCTAAATCAGATATGAGTATTTGTAATTAAGGTTGGATTAAAAGAAGTCCATACACTTGATGTCCCAGATCTAAAAGATAGACTTCAAGAGGCTATCGTTGAGAGCAATATAAAAAAATTAGTGCTGGATTTATCCGGAGTTAAATTGATCACTAGTTCCGGCATAGGAATATTCTTGAATATTAATAAAAACCTTAATTCCAAATTTATACTTGCGTGCCCAAGTGATGAAGTTCGCAATGTTCTGGATTTGACTAAAATATCTACAGTTATCAAGGTGTTTAATTCAGTTGATGAAGCGTTAAACGCTTTCTGAGAAACTGAAAATTTGAATATTTAAAAGTGTTTACTAATGATAAGATCATTCAATGATAAAAATCCTCAGATTGCCAAAAACGCATTTATCAGTGAAACTGCTTATGTTATCGGCGATGTAAAGATTGGTGAGAATTCCAGTGTCTGGCCCGGAGCTGTTATTCGGGGGGATTTTGCAAGAATTGAGATAGGCAATAATACTCAGATCGAGGATAATTGTATAGTGCATAATGGCGCAGCGCAATTTATTGGGGATAATGTACATATTGGTCATGGCGCTGTGATTCACTGCGCAAAAATAGCTAATAACGTTCTTGTAGGCATGAACGCAACCCTTCTGGATGGCGCAGAGATAGGCAGTTATTCAATAATTGGCGCAAATTCAATGGTCAGCGAAGGAATGATAATCCCTGATTATTCCTTTGTCATAGGTATTCCTGCTATAATAAGGGGCGAAGTATCCAAAACCCAGATTGAAAGGATTGAACTTGGTGTAAGAGAATACGTCAAAATAACTAAACAGTATCTTGACAGCGGATTATAACAGAATATCAGTTCAGCATAAAGTCTTTCCCCTGTATTTCACTAAACATTTATTACTATTTAAGATATTGCAAGAAAATTATATCTAAATTATATCTAATAAAAAAAAATCGTCTATGCTGATAGAATTCCTTATCGATCTTTTTTTTCAGCAAGGGCTTCCAAAAGCATACCCCCAGAAAAAATTGAATTAAATAGATGACATGAAATATCTATCTTATGAAATGAGGCTGAATGCAGCATCTTCTTTATCTCATTTTTACTGCGCGCCTTAAGCCACAATCCCTGACGCAGAGCATTTCCTATTTGTGTAAAAAATCTGAAGAGACTACAGTGTGCGGTTGTAAAATAGAGAATACCTCCTGGCTTTAGATAATTAGAGAGCGAGTTAATAGTATTCTCCAAGTCGGGTATATATTCAAATGAAGAAAAGGAGCATATTACATCAAAGGTTTTATTAAAATTAACATTCTCATAATCCCCAAGTATGCAGGTTATGTTTTTTATATCAGATTCTTCAGCTTTTTCTTTTAATTTAATAAGCATATTATTTGAAATATCAACTGCCACTATCTCTTTGCAATATTTTGATATAGGTATTGTGAATATGCCTGTTCCGGCTCCAAGTTCAAGCACTCTGTCAGATGAAGTTATTATTTGAGGTATGCGGGATAATACTAATTTATATTCCTTTTTGCGCACAGTCGAAACCCCGGAATAAAACTGTTCCCTGTCATAGTCAAGAGCAAGCCCATTGTAAAAGGTCTTAATTGGATTAGGAGTATACTTCTCTTCTGCTTTTATCATTATATCATTCCCAATGATCTTTGATAAGGGGAGAATATTGATCCCTTTATTACCTATTCCAACAATTAAAAGCTCTATCTCATCAAGCCAGAGTTGAATATCAAAGTCTCTGCCAGACCTTACATCATGAAGCATTATAATATCTCCGGATTTTATCTTCTTCAATATCCTTCTGGAAAGACCATTTATACTGCGGTTCCCTCTGTCAAATGCGCGGCAGCTAAAGTTTATGCAGTACATTCCAAGCCCCAGAAGAATCCTCTGGAGCCTCGGATTCGTTATGCCGACCGGCGGGCGGAAGGCAAGCGGTACAATTCCAAATTTTCGCAAGGTTCTTTGAGCCGTTTCAATCTCTTTATAGAGCCTTTTTCTGCTTTTAACCATTATTAAAGGATTATGATTATATGAATGATTACCGATTGAATGTCCCTCTGATAATATTCGTTCTATCAAGTATGGATGATTATATGCCTTTTTACCAATTACGAAAAATGAGGCATTTATTGAATATTTTGATAACAGCTTAAGGAGCTGAGGAGTAGTTATTGGATCAGGACCATCATCAAAGGTAAGAGCTACTTCATTTTTACATACTTTGCCGCGGTAAATTATAGGTAGAAAAAAACTAAAGCGCGTCAGAAAGGGGGCAGTGATGCTTATCAAGATAAATATTACTAAAGGTATAACTGCTAATTCTATTTTTAAAAAGATCAGGATGACAGATATTTGAATAGCAGCAAGTCCTGTTAGATGAAAGTATGATAGGGGGCAAATTGTTGTTCCACCGCTTTTCATGGTATCAGATGCTCCCAGAGTGGGCCGTAACGGCCTCGAGTGTACATGCGTTCAAGAATTTTGGCAGTTTTCTCTCCGCCTGCACCTATAACCCAGTTGGGTCTGCCATCTGCATGTTTCTCAACACGTTTAATGATTTCATCACTTGTTAAATTTTGTGAATTGTAGAAAATTGGTTCTATTAACCGATCTGTATCTGATATTTGCCTTTCCTTAATAGCAATATCATATAGCTCTGTATGAGGATATATTCTAATACCGCAAAAAAAGAAGAATACTGATTTATCAAGTTTATCTGCATTTTCCAGAGTTTCATTAATGGTCCTATCGCTCTCATCAGGGCCTCCTAACAACAGATAATGAGCAATATGCAAGCCTGCATCACTGGCGCTTCTGTGAGCTGTAAAAAGCTCATTGAGATTAAAGGGCTTTTTATATGATTTCAGGATATCATTACACATCGACTCAGTTCCAAATTCTACATGTGTAAGTCCTGCATCAGCCATTATACGGTAGAAATCATGAGGAGGTTTTGTCGGAGCGAAAAATGCACCCCATGGGATCGATATACCCGCGTTTATAAATGCCCTTGCTACATCGATACTATGTGAATAACTGCTGTTAAAGGCAGAATCAGTGATAAAAAGATATTTCGCTCCTGCTTCCTGGAGCATTTTCGCTGTGTTCGCCACATCATCAGGGCAGATAAGCCTTAGGTGCTTCCCCTCAATATGCGGATAAGTGCAGTAGATGCATTCAAAGGGACATCCCCTCTTAGTCTGAAGATTTAGCATACCACCCTTTTGAAGATAGAGCTGGATATAACGATTTTCAGGATTAAATATCCTGGTGAATTCGTTATTCCATGGATCAGGGATTGCAGCATTCGTTTCCCTTGTGATTATACCAGGGATATCTGATATGTCCCTATTATCTTCAAGTGCTTTGAGCAGCAGTATAAGCCTTTCTCCTTCACCAATAATCCCATAATCTGCATTTAGGATATCCATAAGCTCTTTAGGGAA
>JAXHTB010000397.1:0-3556 GCA_034190185.1 Spirochaetota bacterium
ATTCTTTTTCACCATCATACTTCAGGATGTATTGGATCGCATATACTCTCAACTGCCTTTGCCATATTTAATATTTTTTTCTCCTGTAAATGATTGCCCATAATTTGCAGACCTACTGGCAGTTTGTTGCTGTCCAATCCAACCGGGACAGATAGGCTGGGGATTGCAGCAAGATTTGCAGATATAGTAAGAATATCCATAATATACATCTCTAAAGGATCATTTATCTTTTCTCCAATTCTAAATGCTGTTGTTGTTGATGAAGGAGACAGAATAACATCAACCTTTGAGAAGACATTTTTAAAATCATCAATAATTAAACTCCTTCCTTTAAGCGCTTTTAGATAATAAGCATCATAGTAACCTGAACTGAGAGCATAAGTCCCAAGAATTATCCTTCGTTTAACCTCTTTGCCAAACCCCTCACTTCTGCTTTTTTTATATATATCTATTATTTCTGAGGCATTATTTGATCTTGTGCCGTACCGAATCCCGTCATAACGCGAAAGATTAGAGGAGGCCTCTGCAGAGGCAATTAAATAGTAGATAGGAATAGCATATTCAGTATATTTCAGTGAAATTTCTTTAATCCTTGCGCCCATTCTCTCCAGTTGATTTATCCTTGTGAATATACACTCATGAATATCTGAGCTTACACTATCAAAATATTCTTTCGGTATGCCAATTATCATATCCTCTATTTGACCATCAAGTTCATCTGTAAAATCGTTATCTCTTTCTATTGATGTAGAATCTTTTTTATCCGATCCAGAGATAACCTTAAGCAGAAGTGCGGCATCATCCACTGTTCTTGCAATTGTTCCGATCTGGTCAAGTGATGAAGCAAATGCAACAAGCCCATATCTCGATACCCTGCCGTATGTAGGTTTAATGCCTACAACCCCGCAAAAGCTAGAAGGCAGCCGTATTGAACCGCCTGTATCTGAACCTAGCGCAGCAGGAGCGATCATTGCAGATACAGCAGCTGCAGACCCGCCTGAACTTCCTCCAGGAACACGTTCAAGATTATACGGATTTTTAGTAGGACCGAAATAGGATGTCTCAGTTGATGATCCCATTGCAAACTCATCCATGTTCATTTTCCCAAGTATTATGAATCCCATTTCCTTAATTTTAACAATTGAGGTAGCATCATAAGGCGGAACAAAATCTTTTAATATCCCTGACGCACAGCTTGTTTGTATTCCCTTTGTGCATATATTATCTTTTATAGCAATAGGAATGCCGTCATATCTTGAAAGGTGAGCGCCTTTTTTCCTTCTTTTATCAGATTCTTTTGCATCTATAATTGCTTTTTCATCATCAAATGTTATGTAGGCATTTATCTTTTTATCAATGGTATTAATTCGTTTAATATACTCTTTTATTATTTCTTCAGCGGATGTCTCCCCTTTTTCAAGCAGATTTGCAAGTTCAATAATTGTCTTTTCTGTTAACATTTTTTTTCTCCAAATCGATTATTATGAAAAATACTACTGGGGATTGTGTCAATAAAAATAAAATCATGAAATATTTTTACATATCAAGATTATAACAGATAAACAGAGGTAATATGCTCGATTTAGGGATACATTAATTAGTATAAATTAGAAGAGAGTGGGAATATAATAATATACTATAATAGTACTATGGAAAAGAAGCAAACTTCCAATTGCTCCTTTAAAAGCAGAGTGCTAGGAGCTGTAGAATAAGGAGTCTCATGGAAAGATAATTATTAAATAAAAGAGGTGAATATATTTCTTACGAATAATAATTAATATTTAGAATTAAAACGAATTCTAATTTAATAATCTGATAGTATTGACCTGTTCTTTCCATAAACTGTAATCCTAAGACCAACAAGAATCTGTGCGCCCATAATATTACTGTTCTTTAACTCTTTTGTAAATAAGGATTTATGAATTCCAATATCTATAAAAGGGCATAGATGTTGTGTAACAACATATTTTAAACCTGTCCATGCAGCCATACAAAATCCACTATCATTAGAATCTTCTTTTGTATTATCTTTAAAATCAATATTTACATTTCCGAATCCCATTGCTATTGAGAATTTCCAAAAAAGAGGTATGTTGTTTATATTATATTGATATTCCATTCCAGCAAGATTCATATAATACTCATATTGAACTTGATCATTTGAATTATAATGAAGAATTCTGGTATTGATTATCGTTTTAAAAAAAACATTTATATCTCTATGAATATCATAAAGAACAGCGCCTCCACCTCCGATCTGATTTTCTGCATCAACGGTTTGAGTCAAGGCTCCGTTAATATCGATATATATATTCGCCTGGGATGCTGAAATAAAAATAAATAGTATAATAAGAATCAAAAATACTCTATTCAAAGTAGTTCTCCCAACAATAACTATTGGATAACAAGCGCTAGATTCTACTGATCACAAAATAATATATAACTTCTCTAAGAAAACTTATTTTTTTGTGCGTTTTTTATCAAATATTGTTTTCCAACTCAATAAATTTGATTACGTTCGTAGGCAACACTAAAGATTATATTATAATTAAAAAAAAATAAAGTCAAGAAGAATACATTGTCAATTACTATTCCTCACACTTTTGTATCAGATGTTTTATGTATGATTTAAAATTGCGGGATATTCTACAACAAAAACCATAGGATCTATCTCATAAATATATTATTCTTTAGGTATAAAAAAGACTTGAATTGATTTATTGATCTTGTATATTTTATTTATAAGAAATATACTCTTTGAATTTTTTTCGAAAATAGGATTCAAAGATACTATTATGGCTTTGGAAGAGGATGATTTTATAAAGATGGGCGCTTATGTCCAGGAGCATCTTTCAGAATGGTTAAGTGAAATAAGTTTTACAAAACCTTTACCTATTTATGAGGTTGAACTCTTGGAAAGGATACCTCGCGTAGAAAAAGAACTGAAGAATCAAAGAGACCTGATGAAGCAGGGCTTTTAAATGATTAACAAGGATTTTGAGGCTGTTGACATGCGTTTGGAACAAATTGAAAGGCGACTTTTTCAGTTCATGATCTGGTCATTCAGCTTTACTACTACATCAGCAGGAATCATTATAGCTGTCCAGAAATTGACATAAAACTTATGAACATCGATTATCAAAAACATGGTTTATCTTTGATTATGAATAATATTTTAAATTCCAGATTTCCCATATCTATTATTCCTGCCCTAAATAAGGTATTAAATTCGTGATTTGTCTCAATTTGCCTATATTCTTCTTTGTAATAATTTGTATGCTTCAACTGATCGCAATTCGTACAGAACAGTCTCTTCATGTTAAACCAGCAATAAATTTTTAAATTATTTTCAAGCAGGTTTCACCTATTACAAATCGATAAATATTAAATATAAATAACAATGATCGAATTAGACAAAATACAAAATATAGCCCTAAGGAACATAGCAGAAAAGGTTCTATCCGAAACGCCAGTAAGCGACAATGATGCTCGGTTCATGCTGTCAACAAATGATGTTCTTGATCTTGGTTTAATAGCTGACCATATCAAAAGGGAA